>JAFGWW010000099.1 GCA_016936955.1 Planctomycetota bacterium
CATCGGCGTATTGTTTTTCATCCCACCAAAATGGCGAATAGACCACCCCCACCGAGGTTCCCGCCTTGGTCGCCTGCCGGATGCTGGTGTCTTTGAATACCTCAAGGCACCCGTCGGTGAGGTTTATGGCAACGCAGGCGAAGGGGATTTGTGTCTCTGCAATATTCCTGTCGGGCAGGAGGTTGTCGATTGAGATGTGGACGATATTTTTGCGCTTGAGTCCCTGTCTGGCACCGATTACCGAGGCGATGCCCATGGTCACCATGAACTTCGCTATTTTTCCAAAGACCCCCTTGCGTTTGTATAGGCCGTCGTTTTTGGCTGGCTTGGGGTTCATGCCGAAGAGCTTGGAGCCGCCGAAATAATCCATTGCCTGCTTGCAGACCATGTCGGCGTCAGGGTTGAAAGCGTACATTCCGCCGAGAATGGCCCCCATGCTTGAGCCGGTGATGGCGCAGACAGGTATGTTTTCTTCGGCAAGGGCTTTCAAGATGCCAAGATGAACAAAAGCGCGGCTGCCGCCGCTGCCCAGAACGATGCCGAGTTTTTTATTTCCCGCTTCCATTGCATTCCCCGAATCCATGATGCTGCCGCAGTTCGTGTGCGGCTTGATATTTTGCTTAACCATGTAAGACGATACATATGGGCGGTGCTTACTGCAAGGGTTTCCTCTTCATGAAAAAGAGCAGGCGGTTATGAGCCGCCTGCTCCGGAAAATTATGTGGTGCGATCACACAGGCTAGAATACTCCAGCCTTGCCGTCCTTGTCTGCCTTGTCGTCCTGCTTGGGCTGGTCCTGATTGCCGTCCTTGTTCGGTTGCTCGTCCTGGTCATTATTGCCCTGCCTGCCGCCGCGTTTGTCCCCGCCAGGCCTGCCTTCACCGGGTCTGCCCTCGCCACCGCGACGTCCCATCATGTTGCGGAACATGTCCATGCGGTTCTGCTCGGCGATGGCCTTCTGGGCTTCAACCTGCTCTGCATCGTGGATGAAGGTGACGATTCCGGATTTGCTTACCTTGAGCTTGTAACCGGCCGAAGCAGCGGTTATCTCAATGACCTCACGCAGGGGGAGATCCTTGACCTTGATGATCAACTCGTCCTTGGTCTCGGCAACTTTCATGTTGATTATATATTGCACTCCCTGCTCCTCGAACCAGATCAGCATATCGGTCAGGGTCGCGTTCTCCTTCTCGATGCTGACCTTCTGGTCAAGGGCGCGGTTCGCCGGGGTATCTACCTTTTCGACGGCAGCCTCTGCCTTCTCCTCACCGCAGATGGCGTTGCCGGCGGCGATCAGGAAAAATCCAAGCATTACAGACCCGATAAACAGACGGAACTTCTTCATTAATGACCCTCCTGAAAATAAAGCTATGAACTTCGGATTTTGGTTTATTTTGCCGTTGAACTATGGCGCAGGGGTGCCGCCTTTAATTGATTATACATGATAGGGGCGAAAATCATCCCCGGGTAACAAATAAAAAACCGGCCACCTTCTGGCGGCCGGTTGGTTGTTACGATGTTATATTACTCGAGGGCTTTCGCCAGGGCATCGGCTATGTCGCCTTCGGTCGGTTCTGCGGGCGGGGTTGCGCCAACGTCGCCTTCTTTCTTCTCACCATTGTCGGTGTTGCCTTCGCGGGGACCTCTGTCGCGGCCGCGGAATCCTTCTCCACCCTCGCCGCCTTCATGCTTTCTCATCTTCTCGCCGGTACCCATGGTCATCATGCGCTTGAGTATCTTCTCGACCTGATCGTCCTTGTTCGCCTTTTTGAGGTCGATCACCTTCTGGGCATGGGTCATGTTTTCATCGAACATTTCAGAAGCGATAGCCTTGAACTGTTCCTTGAAGCCTTCCATTACTGTCTTGCGTTCATCGGGCTTTGCGGCCTGCATGGCTTCGCGAACCTTGGGGGCAATGGCCTTGGCTTTTGCCTGAATGGCTTCCACCGCAGCCTTGTGACGCTCGATCTCTTCCTTGCCGCCGGGAAGGTCGCCGATCATTTTTTCCTGCATCTGCCCCATCCCGCCGCGCTCGCCTCTCTGACCTCTCTCGCCGCGCTCGCCTTTTTTGCCTTCCATGCGCTCCCTGAATTTACCGCCGCGCTCCTGCTTTGCCTCATCTCCACCTTCTTCGGCATGGAGGATGCCACAGAGGGCAAATGCGCCTACGCACAACATCGATAGCATATTACGTAATTTAAACATTGTCTTTCCCTTTCAATAAACGGTTTGGATTCCTTTTGACAAGCAGTTATATGCATTGCCCATGCCACTTATCCCTGAATAAAACATTATCGCATAACTTACGTCAGGTAAAGGGCTTAGTTGTGTTGCATTGTCTTTTTTCGCGATAAGCCGACTTTTTCCTGTGTGGGGGAAATCACCACGCGCCGGATTTATCAACACATTGTGCACGCCTATCCGGTTGTAAGTGAAAAAATGGATAGCCTTGGGGGGATAAAGCTACCGATAGAAGAAACACGGACCAATCGAAGAGCATTACAGCTTTATATATGAGATAAGGACAGACACTGCAATGAGCGAGAAAACAAAAGAAAAAACCATCGTTCTCAGAAAAGACGACCAGTGGTATATCATCAGCTCCAACGAAGGCGACGAGAAAGAGATACTTGTCACCCTTCTGGAGTATGCGGAAAAAGGCACATATAATATTGAACGCGAGGATGTAATGGAGCTTCTGGCGAAACTCGGCTGGCAGCTTGAGGTGCACGACAACCTCTCGGCCGCCTGATATTACCCGCATTTTGGGTTGATATCCGGCAGATTTGCCATAAAATCAGATCTACCTGCAAACGGTACACCGCCTTTCGGGGTGGTGTACCGCTTTTTTAAGAAGAGGCCAGTCGCTTTTTTCTGGTTTCAGATCGGAAGACACAGAGCTTTTATCTAATGAGAGAACTGCACGATAAATATTTCAAGCTTGCGAAAAAGGAGGGGCACCTTGCCCGTTCATATTACAAGCTTGAAGAGATCGACAAGCGCTGCCGCCTTTTCAGAAAGGGCGACAGGGTGCTTGATATCGGTGCGTGCCCCGGTTCGTGGCTTGAGTATATCCTCTCGCGCATCGGCGAGGAGGGGGTTGCCTGCGCGGTTGACCTGAATGTTATCCATAAGAAATTCAAGTCCTGCGTAACCTTTCGCCAGAAAGATATCAGGGAGGTGGTGCCGGAGGATTTCGCAGAAGTTGCCACCCAGTTTGATGTCATGGTCTCAGACATGGCCCCGAAGACCAGCGGTGTCAAGACAACCGACCAGTGCCGCAGCCTCGAGCTTTGCGCCATCGCTTCCGAGCTCGCCGACAAGATGCTGAAGCCGGGCGGGTGCTTTGTCTGCAAAGTTCTCGAAGGGCCGGATTTTCCCGATTTCCGTGCGGAGATGGCCAAGAAATATGGCCTTGTGCGGACGATAAAGCCGGATGCAAGCCGTGACGAGAGCATGGAAACCTATCTCGTCTGCAACGCATACGGCGAAGAGCCGAGAAAGGTCAAGACCGGCAGCAACGTGAACCAGCGGCGCAAACTCCGCAAGAAAAAGAAGAAGCGCCAGGGATTCTGATTTTCACACTCTACCATCGGCAGGGCAGATTCGCCTTGCCGTCGATTCCCCCACGATGTAAAATTAAATCATCTTCGACGGCGCCCGTCGATTGATCTGTTTTTCAGGGATAAATTGATGGCCGGGAAATTCAGCGTAAAATGCTCCGCGTGCGGCAAGGCTTTCCGTGTCGGAAGGGTTGTGCCCGGCAAGATGCCGAAGTGCGCTTCCTGCGGCGGAGAGCTCGAGCTTGCCCAGCAGGTACGCTTTGCCTGCGGCTCATGCGGGGCAAAGAGCAAGCCATCCCGCCCCGCCATCGACACACCCATACTCTGTCCAAAATGCGGCAAGGGCATGGAGGCCTGCGCCGATGCCCCGGTCGTCTCCAAGGTTGACAAAAACGATTCGGCGGAAGATCCGTGGGACGGCATCGGCTCGGAAGACCGCACCGTGCAGTTCACCCCTTCGCGCAACGACGATAATAGTGTCGCAAGCTCAACCCCGGATTCTGACGCCACCATTCCGTGTGCCTCTCCTGCCTTGAGTGGGGCGGCTTTGGTCGATGCTTCCGGCGGCAATGATGATACGTCTTTCGGGGTGGCTCTGGAGAACGGTAAGCCCGGCGGGCTCAGGAAAAGTAATTTCGGCAAGTATGAGATAATATCCGAGATTGCCCGCGGCGGGATGGGGATTGTTTATAAAGCTTACGATCCGACCCTGAAGCGCACTGTTGCTCTAAAGGTTCTTATCGCAGGGGAGGGCGCAACCGAGGACGGCATCAAGCGATTCCTTCGCGAGGCACGTTCAGCTGGCAGGATAAAGCATCCGAATATCGTTCCCATCCACGAGGTGGGAGAGATTGAGGGGCAGTATTATTTCACCATGGACTTTGTGGAGGGGAAGGATCTCAGCGACGTCGCCTATGAGGGTAAGGTGCCTCTGCGCGAGCTTCTCGAATCTCTTTACGATGTCTGCCGCGCCCTTGAGGACGCGCATAAGAAGGGGATTATCCACCGCGACCTCAAGCCCCAGAATATACTTCTCGACAGCGAGGGGCGGGCCTACCTCACCGACTTCGGCCTTGCCAAGGATATGACCAGCCAGTCCATCCAGTCCGTGACCGGCTCCGTCTTCGGCACCCCAGCTTACATGAGCCCCGAACAGGCGCAGGGCAAGACCCACGAGATCGACC
>JAFGWW010000100.1 GCA_016936955.1 Planctomycetota bacterium
ACCTTGCCATCGGGAAGCTTGACGTCGTCGCGGAAGATCAACCCCTTCTGCACGACCTCGTTGATGTGCTTCGGATCCCTGACCGTAATGACAGGAGGCTTTCCATTGTTGGCCGCGATAATTTCCTCGTAAACGCGGGCCTTGAGCTTGTCATTGCTATCGCGATCGAACGTTTTACCGTTGACGACGAGGCCGGACTCGAGCGGCTGGTAGGCGCTGCGCTCCAGATGGGTAAGCCTCTGGGCCTGGAAGGTCTTGTCCTCCTCCCACGCCTGCGTGGTCTTGCCGTCAAAGATATCTAGCTCGATTGTCTTGTAGTTGGGTACGCTGATCGTGACCATGCTTTTGCTTGCAGCAAAGCAGTAGGCCACGAATATGGCGACCACAGCCAGTATAAACAGTTTCCGCACAATAAGCTCCGTGTGCTTCTATGACAAAGATAAACCGAAATATTTACGTCGCGCCTGGATCAACCAGCCTTACCGATGAGGAGCAGGGCGATAACGAGCGAGTAAATACCAGTCGATTCCGAAACCGCCTGACCGATAAGCATGGTGCGGAAAAGCTGGGAATATTCCTCGGGGCGACGGCTGATGCCTTCACAAGCCTTACCGGCGGCAAAACCTTCACCAACACCGGGGCCGATGGCTCCGAAGCCCATGCAGATGCCGGCACCGACAAGGGCAGCCGCGCTCTTGATGGCGGGGGCGAATTTTTCAATGGCTTCAACGAGTGACTGAGTAGCGTCCATGTTCATCTCCTAGACTAATATGAAAGTCTTATAGTGGTAAAACTTTAAAGATCAATCAGCAAACCCGCCCATCATCAGCAGGCTGATGACAAGCGCGTAAACTGTAGTCGATTCCGATACCGCAGCGCCAACAAAGAAGCTGTTGCGGATATTCTGAAGGTGTTCGGGGCTGTTGGTCGCTCCCTGACAGGCCTTGGCTCCTACGAAAGCGATACCGATGGCGGGGCCGATGGCGCCAGCGCCCATGCAGATTCCCATTCCGAGGGCACGTCCGGCGGCGACAATATTCTGTTCATCCGTGAGGACGTTGAAGTTGTTCCCCACAACGTACATGAGCAGGATCGAGACCACGAAGGCGAAGACGCAGGGCGTCTGGCACCATGCCTGGGCGATGAACATCATGAGGCTTACGCGGCTTTCCGCCTTGGGGCAGCGGGCGATTGCCTCGAGGGAGTCCTGCGCAACCAGACCCGAGCCGATGCCGGAGCCGAGGGCGCCGATGCCGATCGAGAGGCCGGCGGATAAATATGCGGCCGCCTGTGCGAGGCTGTCGGGGGCGTCAAGTTTGGAGCCGCCCTTGAGCCAGAGCAGGATACCGATCACGAGGGCGAAGATGGAAGCGTTGCTGCCGAAGGCCTGGTTGATCAGCATGCTGCGGAAAAGTGCGAAGTTGCGTGAAGGCTGTTTTGCCATTCCCCGGGCGGCGCCGACAACCGCATTGCCGATTCCCCAGCCGGACCCGATCGCGCCGAGGCCGACCGCGAAGCCCGCTCCAAGAAAAGCCGCCATGTTGGCGATGTCTTTCATGACTGTTTACTCCTCAGCCGCACCCATAGAGATATAGGTAAGGGCAAGCATCGTAAAGACGAATGCCTGAACCGTTCCGACGAAAACTCCAAAGAAGCCGAAAAGTCCGATGGGCACAAGAATATAGCTCAAAAGGCCGGATACGACCGTAATGATAACCACGCCACCGAAGATGTTTCCGAAAAGACGGAAGCTGATCGAGACGATTTCTGCAATTTTACCGACCACGTTAAGCGGGAACATGCAGATACCGATCATGCCTTCGGGTGAGAAATAGCTCTTGATATAGCCCCAGAGACCGTGAATGCGGATTTCGCTGCCGTGTCCGATGAAAAGGACGAAGAGCAGGGCAAGGCCGAGGGGGACGTTAAGGTTTGCCGTCGGTTCCTCAAAAGCGGGTACGCGGAAGCCGGGGTCGTGCATGCCGTTTTTATTAAGGTCGTCCTTGGGCTGATCCCATTCACCGGGGTCAAAGGAACCGTTATGGTTGAAATCATGGTATGGCTCGGCGCCGATATAGCTGTGTTCAATCGGAACCATGCCGATCATGTTGCAGGTCCAGACAAAGAGGAACAGGGTGCCGATATAGGGGAGATACTTGCGGCCGCGGGTTGGGCCGATAGATTGCTTAACCAGGTCGTCAAATGCTGTAACTATCATTTCAAGAAGGACTTGCGCCTTGCCGGGCTTCTCTTTGGACAGCCCGCGCGAGCCAAGCCAGCAGAGAGCCGTTATAACAAAGGCAACCACCCCGCACATTACAATGGTGTCGTGGCTGAAAAACCAGCCGTGTATCTCGATTGGCATGGGGGCGTCAAGGGCGCCCTCGGCAAAAGCATAGGATGATGCCGTAAGCATGGCGACGAGAGCCAGTGAGGAATTTCTTAAAAGGCGTTTCACTCGGAATCCCCTCCGTTTGTTTCAACAGCCGCATCGGGCACATGTGTTGTCGAAGGCCTTAGTATACCATCGGCGGTCAGTATTGCGCGGGGAATCATGATGCCCGCGAATGTTGTCCAAGGGTTTATTGTGTCTTGCATCAGGAGGGCGACGAGAAGCGCCCCGATCATGAGGAGATATGTATGCAAGGCGGTTTTAACTGCGCCGCGCGCCTTGTTCTCCTCTACATTCCTGGCGAATCTTATTATAGCAAGCACATCAAGGCGAAATTTGATGAGACCGGCAATTGAGCCGAGAGCCATGCCGTAGGCATAGGCCGGGGTGCCGGGGCAGATGGCATAGGTCGCGGCGATGGCGACTCCGCATCCGATCAGGCAGATGACAAGGATTGTCCGTTGGTACTGTAGAAATTCATTCATTTGGCGGACGCTCGTTCCTACTGTTCTTCGTCTCAAAGCGCTCAAGATGTCTAATAATGCTGCGGTAAGCCCAGAAGAAAGAGAATAATACTCCTGCGACCGTACCTATAGCAACACCGCTTCCGCCCAAGCCGAGATACCCGTCCAGCATTACGCCGAGAAAAAAAAACAGGTGATCCCTACGCAAACGGTGAGGCCAAGAGTTCCAACCAGTTTGAGAAGTGCAGCCAGTTCGGCGCGTTCATCCTTGGGGCCGGATGCGGTCGTGCCGGGGCTTTGCTTCTTGCCTTTGTCCTGAATCTGCTCCTCTTTCATATCGTCTTTACCTCGATCTGATCCGGAGTTTTCTCACGTCCTCAGCAATAAGCTTGAGACAGATTAAGAGTATGAGTAAGTGCTGTCAAGGGAAAAACATAGGCCTGTTGTTAAAATGATCACGTTAAGATTTGATTGGCGTGTTTTGATTGTGAATTCATGTTTTTAACAGCGCTGTCCGGGCGGAATAGAGGGTGAATCTCGATTTGCCGTAATGGCGGGAAGGTTGGGTGTAATAGTGGCCTTTATATAGAATGTGCAGGCTGATACAGAGGTGAATTACTTGCTGTTGTTTTCCACAAGGTCAGGGAAGAGCTCGCGCAGCTTGGAAATAACGGTCTCGGTTTTGAACGGCTTCAAAATATATCCGGAAACCGAAAGTTTCATCACCACCTGGATGGCTTCGCGGTCGGATCTGCTTGAGCAGACGATGATGGGGGGTAGGCTGTCAGGGTAAACCTTCCTCGCGGCGGCTATAAAGCTGGGGCCGTCGAGAACCGGCATCATGAGGTCGCAGACGATTACCGAGAATTTTTCTGGGGTGTGCTCTGCCAGAAGGTCCAGCGCTTCCTTGCCATTGGCTGCTTCAATCCCGCTTATTTTCTGGGTGCTGAGGATTTTTGAGAACATGCGGCGCAGGGGCATGGAATCTTCAATAACAAGCGCATGCCGCCATCCAGCATTCTGGCTGGCCGCGCCTTTTGCGGCAGTTGAAGTATCTGCTGTGGCTTCCGGAGCTTTAGCTTCTTCTGGCATATCCCTGATCCGTGATGCAAATAATATTTAATTAATACGTAAATATTACAGTCAAAAATGATTTACGTCAAGTGTCTGTTTATTCATTATTGGGCATACGCCCGATAATGTGGTGCGCATTTATTCGCCATAAAGAAGCCTGTCTGCCAAAAATTCGGGCAAGCCGGCCTTATGGATAAGGTCAATGGTGATCTGGCGGTCGTATTCGACGCGGTGGTATTCGACGCTTTTGCCGTCAAAAAGGACCCAGGAGCTACGGGGGTCGCCGTCGCGCGGCTGTCCAACCGAGCCGATGGAGACATATGCCGTCTGTCCTTCAAGCTGGAATTTCATCTGCGGGGTCGGTTGGTCGTCATGGGGGAAGATATACCCAAGTTCGGTGCCGAGAAAGGCACGGTGGTTATGGCCGCAGAAGCAGAGCTTGAATTCCTTGAAGTCTTCCCGCAGGGTCTGGACCAGCCTGTAAAACATCCACGGGCTGTCAGCTTCGCGTACGTAATCGAAGAGCGGGTCGCGGACACTGCCGTGAACGTAGAGGCAATTGCCTTCGAGCTTCGCGGGCCGGAGCGACGAGAGATACTGCAGAATCCCGGGGTCGCGGAGCTGCTGGGCTGTCCAGTCGATTGCGATGCGGGCGAGGGGGGTGAAGTGCTCGGCGCCATTGAGTACCGCGTGCTCGTGGTTGCCCATCAGAACATGGGTGCAGCGGGTTCTGACAATCTCCAGGCGTTCGCGGGGTTGGGGCCCATAGCCGACGAAATCGCCCAGACAGACGATATGGTCGGGTGAATAACGGTCGATATCCGCCAGCACCGTTTCGAGAGCCGAGAGGTTTCCGTGTATGTCTGTTATGAAAGCGGTCTTCATTCCGGCCTTTCATGCCTGTCGGTTTACGCTTATAGCCACGCGCGTGTTATTTGAAGAATTCCTTGTGCAGCG
>JAFGWW010000101.1 GCA_016936955.1 Planctomycetota bacterium
GACGAGGCTGCCACCCTTGTCCTCACCCTTTTCATGATAGACTGTCTGCGTAGCTAGATACTGGCCGAGGCGGTAGAGGGCGAGCGAGTAGGCAACCATGTTCACACCAAGGTTTACCGCGCCTTCGGCCGGCCAGACGCGCTTGCCGGTAGAGTGGGTATGCCCGTCCCAGGCGCAGGAAAGGTCGTACTGGCTGAGAAAAACTGCCTCGCGCATTCCGATAGAGACGCCCTCAAGGACTGGCGGCCCCTCGAAATCGCCTTTTTCCGAGTCGCGGTATCCCACCTTATTGATGGTATGAAAAGCGGTATAAACCGGGTGGTCACCCGGCAGGATCTTGAGCTTCCTCTGGGGGAAGATCAGATTTATCTCTTTGAGGAACGACTCACGGAAAGCGTCCATGCCACAGCAGGCGTCGCCGATAAGGGTTCCGCCATCGTAAAGGAAACGGCGTATGGTCTCCCTCTCTTCGGTCGAATACTCGAAGCCCTCGTGCCCGGTCAGGTAAAGGATCGGGATTTCCTGTGGCTTGAAGGAGAAGTGGCCAAAATCCACCTCCATGGGACGATAACGGATACCGAGCTGACTGTTGGCGACGTTCATTAGATTCTTGATATCGCCGGGGTCTGTCGTCCAGTCGCGATATGAATAGCGCTTGCCGCTGTCGTCGGTTGCGTTCACAACCTTGCCGTACTGCAGCTTGCCGATAAGGGTCGGAGGCGCGGGCGGGCGTTTTTTCTCGCTGCGTCTTAAAGGAGTAACGGGCAGAGGCAGAGGCGGAAAACTTTCCCCAGCCTTCCAGCGTTGTTTCTCGGCAGGAGGGGGAGCTCCGCAGGAACCTGCCAACGCGTTAAGCCCCCAGATCTGCGCTCCGGCAAGTCCCATATGGCCGAGCGCCTTGCGACGGGATATTTCAGACATGAGCCGCTCCTCCCGAAATACAGCCTGCAGACGAAAACGACGGCCTTCTCCTGCAAACATTTATACTACCGATTTTACCTCACCCATCCCTCAAAGTCCATGTTTCTAATCGCATAAATAGACGAAAACCGGCGAAGGCATTTTATCGCTTATACCGGCATAACTCCTTGATATAGCAGGCATGGACCTGTATATTTCTGTCTACATAACAGGAAAGCGAGCCTGATGGATTCACAAACCGTATTTTTCGTAGCCGATGCCCACCTGATGCCGGGGGAGAACCCCGAGCAGGAAAGCAAGCTGCAACAGCTACTTGCCTCGGCCGAAGAACAAGGGGCCGAAGTGGTATTCCTCGGCGATATGTTCAATTTCTGGTTTGAACGAAAAGGCGTGGTTATCGGAGATTATTCAAGCTCGCTTGCACTGGTCAAAGCTTTCACCGCCAAAGGGTATCGCGCCCACCATGTCTGCGGAAACCGCGACTTCATAATCGGTGGCTCGGAAAATTACAAAGGCGGCTTTCTCGGCAACGACGTCAACTCATGCCTGCAGGATTACGGAATAAACCTGCACGGTGATCGCTATATGCTGGAAATTGCAGGCAAAAAGGTTCTCGCAATCCACGGCGACCAGTTCT
This sequence comes from Planctomycetota bacterium, assembly GCA_016936955.1. GTDB lineage: Bacteria > Planctomycetota > SZUA-567 > SZUA-567 > SZUA-567 > JAFGWW01. The sequence continues at coordinate 1,559 of JAFGWW010000101.1, forward strand.
GCACCAGCGACTCGGGATACCAGTTTCTCCGCAGGTTCCTCCACGGATGGCTGATCCGCTTCGCGACCCGCATTACCCCGGCATTCATGGCAAGCCCCATCGTCAGCCACTACCAGACGCGCCCCACCCGCAAGGGCTATAACATCCCGCCCCCGGAATATGACATTCAGGATTCTGCTGTGCGCAGGGAAATTGAAGGCGGGGCGGATTACGTTTTCTGCGGCCATGTCCACCACCACGCACGGCGGGCAATATCCTCAGAAAACAGGAAAGGTGGGCTTGTGGTCGTCCCGCCATGGATTGACAGAGGGGAGTACATAATCTTCGACGGAAACGAAATTTCCATCAGCGAATAGCCAAATCTCTCGCCAAAACCACCAACCCAACAGCATAAAGCGTTATGGGAATGACACTTACAAAGCCAAGGCACCGCAAAAATCAAGATAAACCAGCCCCGCATCCGGCGACTGGCTCCGCTACGCAATAGAGCTAATTCCGTTGACATTTGCCCCGGTTTCCGTATTCTATTTACTCTTTAATGTCCACTGTCCCCACATATACAGAGGGATATCCCCCTGAGAGGGACATGTATTTTCAAGTAAACGGAGAAAGATATAATGCCAAAACTTCCTGTAAACCAGCTGACCCGCGGCAGCGCGATCAACATGGATGGTAATATTTACACCATCGTCAAGATGCAGCATGTCAAGCCTGGTAAAGGCCCGGCCTACCAGCAGATCCTGCTCAAGGACATCGAGAGCGGCAAGGTGATTGACAAGCGCTTCCGCGCCGCCGACGTTGTCGAGTCGGTCGACGTTGACCGCCAGCAGTGCACCTACAGCTACAAGTCCGGCGAGACCATGGTCTTCATGAACTCCAAGACCTACGAGGAGACCGAGGTGCATCAGGACCTCATCGGCTCGGGCGCTGACTACCTTCTTGAAGGTTTCGAAGTCACCATCCTCTACGCAACCGGGCGCGTGGTTGACGTCGAACTCCCGGCTTCAGTCGAGCTCAAGATCACCGAGTGCGACCCCGGCGTAAAAAACGCCACCGCCACCAACGTATTCAAAAACGCCGTGGTCGAAACCGGCCTCAACGTTCAGGTCCCCCCCTTCATCAACATCGGGGACACCGTCAAGATCGACACCGATGGCGGCAAGTATATCGAGCGCACCAGCATCGGCTAACAGTATCCGCCTACGGGCGGCACCAAGGCAGCAAACGAATACAATCCCGCTCTCAGGCGGGATTGTTCGTAAAACGGTAACTATAAATCAATCGGATAAATGGTGGGATTATTACATGGAAGAACTCGGGCAGCCGAAAAAGCATATTCTGAAAGACCTGATCTTGATCGCCATTCTAGGGGCGGTGCTGATTTCCCCGCACCTCGGAGTGCGCGACCTATGGACCTCCGGAGAGGCGCGGGTAGCGCAGGTTGCCCGGCAGATGCGCAAGAGCGGCGACTGGGTGGTTCCGAGAATAGGCGACGAGATCCGCCTCAAAAAACCGCCCATGGCCTATTGGCTCACCATGTTTGCGAGCCTCCCCTTCGATGATGTTGACGAGTTCAACTCCCGCATTCCGAGCGCGATCTCATTTATAGGCGTAATGCTTTTTATCTACCTTTTCGGCCTGAGCCTGTCTGACCGGAAGACGGCGTGGCTCTCCGCCCTCGCCATCGGCACCACCGGCGCGGTATGGCTGGAAGGCAGAACAACCGGTATCGAGATGCCCCTGCTCTTCTTCAACGTCATGGCCATCTACTTCTGGTGGCGATACCACGACGACACAGACAAGGACGGCAAGCAGATACGGGCAACCAAGTGGCTTATCCTCTGCTACGGCTCCCTCGGCCTCTCTTTCCTCCAGAAAGGCCCCGTCGGCCCCCTTCTGCTGCTCCTGATTACGCTTATTTACCTCGCCCTCAAAGGCAACTGGAAGCCACTCGCCTGCACCATATTGGCGGGTATCTCCTTCGGCATTTACAAAGCCGCGGGAGGCGGAACCGGTGTGTTTCTGGGCGTTCCGATAGCGGCTGGGATAGCGATAATTTTCTATACGGCAATGCGCGCAGGTAAAAAGCCTATCCTGCAGCATCTCGGCGGGCTTCTTCTCTTCGCCGCCATCTCGGTTCCGTGGTATCTGGCGATTTATTTCCGGCTCGACGACGCGATGGGCATCTGGATTCGCGAGTCGGCGGGAAGGTTTGAAGGGTTCGACCACCTCAAGAGCTTCACTTACTTCCCCATGAAGGTTCTCGGCGACGGACAGCCGTGGGTTCTTATCGCCCTGATTGCGCCCTTCCTGCTTATGCACCTCCCACTTGCGGAAAAGCGCAGGTATCTTTTTGTCGTAACGTGGGCCGCAGTCTCGCTCGTTTTCTTCTCTATCCCGGCCAGCAAGAAAAGCTACTACGTCCTTCCCATATATCCGGCCCTCGCGCTTATGGCCGGATTTGTGATATCACTTATCGAATCGCGCCCCATCCAGAAACCGCACCAGCTTCTGCGGTGGACGCTGATGGTATGCGGAGGCATTGTATTTGTGGCCAGCCTTGCGGTTCACCCGCTCTGGAGGTTCGCGGAGCACCTGCGGCTCAAGGGCGTAAGCGATTTCAGCCCGGTTTACAGCCAGAATATGGGAACACTCATCGTTTTTGCCGTTATCGGCGGTATACTAGGGCTTGTTCTGATAATCACCGCGAAAAGGGATAACTTCACCTACGCAGCAATCGCCATTTTCCTCGCTACGGCGATAAGTTTCAATATCTACGAGACTCTGGCGCCGCAGCGCAACATCCAGAAGTCCGACCGCGCGGTGTGTGAAAATCTCATAAACTCGCTCAAGGACGCCCCCCTCAACGCCAAAGACCGAATCATAAGCTACGGGCTCTCCGGCACCCCGATTTTCACTTTCTACATGAAGAGGGATGTGGACAGGATTCTCTCCTCTCTCGGCCTGATAGAGGAACTGGCGACCGGAAAATACGACCGCATCTTCATCCTCACACAGGAGAAGGATTACGTCGCCTTCGGTTGCGACTTTCTCGTAATCCCGGAGAAAACTGAGGATGCAGGTAAGGTCAATGACCTGATATCAAGAGACGAAACCAGCCAATTGACCCCCCTGAACAGCATGAATCTTACGGGCAAGGTCGAGGAGCTGAACGCGCCATGGCCGGAACTCTACCCAAAGGCTTCTGTTGTTCAGGTACGCTTGAACAAACCGAAAGGCGAGGACTGGCGCATTCCGGAAGAAGCCAGAGCCCAACTTGAGAGTGTGCTCGCCGGGGCAGGATGCAGAATAATATCAATCCACGCCATGCTGGAGAAGGTAGATCTGTCAGAGACGGCAAACCACTCGATATGGCTGAAGGCGAAAAAACTATCGATCGAGGTGCAACCCGCGACCGACAGCTCCGGCAACGAGTAGGGTATAACTCTCGAGCTCGGCAAGCAGCCCGGTGAAATGCTTCTCTTTCTGCAGGATTTTCGAGGGCAGGAAGAGCATTTCGTGATATGAATCGGGCAGGAAAGAATCAGCGGCCACCCTGCCGATCAGCTTCTCACCGGACGCCCACAGATCGTCGAGACGGTTTCTGAATTTGCGGTACTCGCGGAAGAACTCTTTCTTACGCCCAGAACGGTTGTAAATATAAACCATCGTGCTGCTGCCGCGGGCCGCGTCCACAACCGCATCCAGATGATCACGCCAATCCTGCAGGAAATCGTAAGGGTCGATAAGAATCAGCGACCATTCTTCTCCGCCAGAAGCGACGAGTTCGTCCCACCCGCAATCATAACCGGATACCGTAAACGAAGGACAGGCGCAATAGCTCTTGCGCCGCTCGGGGTCGGCCTCGCAGATTCTGAACTCTCCCCCGCCCGCCCCTACCGCATCAAGAACAACCTGCGCGGCGCTGGGCCATTCGAGTTTTTCA
>JAFGWW010000102.1 GCA_016936955.1 Planctomycetota bacterium
ACCCTTGCTTTCGCCTACTTCTTCCCTTCTCACAGGGTGAAGGCTGGACTTTCACCAGCTGGCTGACTACCATGCCAGTCGCACCGCTATGCTTCTGGCTGCCGGTTACCTCTGTCGTTAGCCGTAATGAAAAGGGAAAGGACCCGTGAGGATACGGTATTACATTGATCCCGAAACAGAGTTACCCGATATATCTATAACCATGATGTCTCGGAAGCAGAAGTGGAGGAGGTGCTACGACGAGCTGGAGAAGATCGGCCTGGACGCGAAGAATCGCGGGTCGCAATTGGCCGTACTTCAGGTGGACGGTATTTGCGGGTAATATATGTGCCGGATCCGGAGCCAGATAGTGTATTCGTCATTACGGCGTACGAGCTTTGCGGTAAGCCACTCACAGCTTATAGGCGTCGTCGCCAGAGGAAAGGTAAATGAAGCAGAGTAAATTCCCCCTTGGATGGGACGAGGAGCGCGTCAAACGGGTCCTTGTCCACTACGAATCACAAACGGAAGAAGAGGCCGCGGCAGAGGACGAGGCCGCATTTGAGGCACCAGGTCAGACCGTAATGGAAATTCCCGTTGAACTCGTGCCTAAGGTTAGAGAGCTGATTGCCAAGCATCAAGCACCGTGAAGCATGGCTAACCGGGCGCTGGAGAGGGACGGCTCCCTATCGGTCGCCGCCCCTCAGCTTTTCTCGTTGGGTGGCGAAGAAAAATACATGAAGGAACTTCTGCGTAAATATTCAGACCCCTCAAAAGAAAGGGCCGTAGGGCGGATTAGACGCGCAACCCCAAAGGCCTTTATGTCTTGCATGAGCTGTGGGCGCGTCGTAATCCGCCGCATCGGATGCTCATTCATACGGCGGATTACGACGCGCGGAAAACTAATGCCGACCTGGGACTCCAAGGTATGCGCGTCTAATCCGCCCTACGGCCCTAAAGATCCCACCAGTTATACGAGATGCATGCCTTGAGCGTTTAAGAAAATATCGAAATGATCGGTTGCTGCTAACTGGAGCTCAATCAGGTTCAATAGAGCTTTTCGGTGTGGTTGCGGGCGTTTCCTATTTTGTTCTTCAAAAAACAATCGGAGAAACATTTAAAGAGAGCTTTAAAGAAACTGACGTTCATAATAATCTAAAACAATTCTTTCGTCGCGTCATTGATGAAAAGGCGCTGTTCATTAGTGAGAACCTGCGCAGAACATACGCCAAAAAAAAAAAACATGCAAACATATGATGATCCCTTCCGAACAAGGAGAAGCAAATAAAATAATTATTGATATTCATGGAAAACCAATATCACAAAAAGAAAAGGTGCAGTCTCTTGGAGAAGAACTTGACGGAAGAAGAGATAAATGATATCAATATGTTGCGTTTACGCGTCAAGATGGCCTTCTGAGTTGCCATTTGTTGTCTCGGCCAACCGGGGCAAACCCTTCGGGGTCCTCGGTTGGCCACCTCAATCTTTCTCCCCTGAATTTCCCGCACATCATCAAGTCGCGCATAACAAGGCGCTGCACTCGGACAGCCAAAAGCTGCGCCGCTCGTTCCTCGCTGCGCAGCTTTTGGCTGCCGGTGAGCGCTGTCGTTAAGTTTCTCAACGGAGCCGTGAGTAGTGGAATTTGAGTGGGACGAAAGCAAGGCCCTCAGAAACTATGAGAAGCACAAGATTAGTTTTACGGAAGCTACGACGGTTTTCGGCGATCCCATGGAGTTGACTATCGAGGATCCAGACCATTCGACGGGCGAATATCGGTTTTTGAGTATCGGGCGAGTATCGGGCGATCTAGCCTTGGAAATTTTCTAGTTGTATCGTATACAGAAAGGGATGAGAACCATATTCGAATCATCAGCGCTCGCAGAGCCACCAAGCATGAGCAGAAACAATATGAGCAAAACCACTAAGTCAGATGAAATGCGCCCAGAATACGATTTTTCCGCTGGCGTTCGAGGAAAACACCATCGTGCCTATCAAGAGGGCACTAATGTCGTGTTGCTTGATCCAGATGTCGCAGAAGTTTTCAAGGATTCTGAAGCGGTGAATCACGCACTACGAATGCTCATGGATATCGCAGGCAAAGAGTTGAAAAGAAACTTAACAAAAAGCTAAACACGGCCTCGCAAAAGCTGCCGCTTTTGCTCGCCGGTTAGCTCAGCGTTGTCGCGCCGAGCGAAGCTCGGCGTCTCTTGCGGGGTGCGAGTCCCCGTCGGGAAAGGGTTAGCCACCCACCCGTATCGAGTGTTGATCTCAATGAGGAGCGGGGCAACCCGCGAACGATAAGTGAGGTAAGCGTACACAGAGAATCCTGTAGGCCGTAGGGGTGATCGCGCACCCTGAAGTGCTGGTACAGCTTCGAAATAAGCTCGTTGCGGATGTCGACAGTTTTAACGTGCTGGAAGACAACACGAAGCACCCGGAATGGCTTGGGTGTGGAGGTCCGCCGGAGTCCTCAGGCCGTGGCATGCAGGAAGAGAGACGCTGGAGAACTCGGGAAGCCCCGCAGGTTCCTGAACGAGGTGAGGCGATGAAACCGACAGAGCCGGGACCGGAAGGGTGAAGAGCCCGGACACGGCGTGCGCTCGGGTGGAAGGGCCGAACAGGGAGCGATCAGGGAGGCCGGGAACGGCCGCATGCCGACGGGGTGTCTTATCGGGCATAGTAGTCGGAGGCCGGGAAAGCCAGCCACAGGGCGAAGGACCCGACGGCAGTACGCAGCCCGCAAAGGAAACTCGTGCCGGACACGTCGGATCGGAGCAACACGAGCCAACCTCACTGCGGGCAATAGCCAAACAGGCGAGAGCCTGTAAACACCATCGCTTTCGCGACCTCCACCGGGAAGTGAATGCCGATCTTCTGCTGCATTGCCGGCAGGCACTGAACAAGGATGCTGCCAGCGGTGTGGATGGAGTGACGGCGGCGGCCTACGGTGAGAACCTGACGGCCAATCTTGCCGACCTGGCGGAGCGAGTGAAGGCCAAGCGCTATCGAGCGAAGCTCGTACGGCGTGTTTACATCCCCAAGGAGAATGGAAAACAAAGGCCGCCGGGTATCCAGGCGCTGGAAGACAAGCTCGTGCAACTGGCCTGCGCCAAGCTGCTGACTGCGATCTACGAAGGCGACTTCCTGGATTGCAGTGATGGCTACCGGCCGGGTCGAAGCGCCAAGGAAGCGGTATGTGACCTCACCTTTCACCTTCAGTACGGGAGCTACGGCTATCTCGTCGAGGCCGACATCCGCGGGTTTTTCGATCGCATGGACCATGCGTGGCTTTTGGACATGCTGTCGTTACGGATTGACGATCGCGCCTTTGTGCAATTGATCCGAAAATGGCTCAAGGCCGGGATTTTGGAGACCGATGGACAGGTGCTCCATCCTGGTGCGGGAACCCCGCAGGGCGGGATCATCTCGCCGGTGCTCGCGAACCTCTGCCTGCATCACGTGCTGGACCTGTGGTTCGAACGTGTGGTCAGGCCCTGTTGTCGGGGCGAGGTGTTGCTGTGCCGGTATGCCGATGATTTCGTCTGTGCGTTTCGCTATCGTGAGGATGCGAATCGGTTCTTTGAAGCGCTACCGACACGGCTGGGAAAGTTCGGCCTGGAAGCGGCGCCGGAAAAGACGCGGATCTTACGATTCAGCCGATTTCATCCGAGCATGGAACGCCGGGTCACTTTCCCGGGGTTCGAACTGTACTGGTTCCGGGACCGTCAGGGTGAGCCACGGGTCATGCGTCGAACTGCTCGCAAGAAGCTGCAAGGCGCGTGTCGTCGCATCAAGGAGTGGATCAAGTGCAACCGGCATCTGCCGGGCAGGGAGTTTATCCGGGGGCTGAACCGCCGCCTGGTGGGGCATTACAACTACTACGGCCTGCGGGGCAACTCGCGGTCGTTATGGCGTTTCTATCAATGGGCCATGACGTGTGCATTCAAGTGGTTGAATCGGCGAGGCGGGAAGCGCAAGAGTTTCACTTGGCCGGCATTTGCCCGTGCCCTGGAAAAGCTCGGGATCGCGAAGCCCCGGATTACCGAACAGACCTATGCACGGCGGGTGTTTGCATGAAGCCTATCGCCCGCGCGATAGCGAGTACAACCGAGGAACCGGATGCGGGAAAACTGCACGTCCGGGACTGTGCCGGGGGCGCCGGGTAACCGGCGTCCCTACGGCGGCGGACACGGTAGGGACATTCGATCGGACGCTCCTAGGAAG
>JAFGWW010000103.1 GCA_016936955.1 Planctomycetota bacterium
GGGCTGGCTTATCCGCACGCCCTTGCCGGTTAGTTCCCGCATCGGCAAAAAGGGGGGCGAGGTCACCGTCCTTACCCATCTCGTGGTTCGCGAGGACGCCCTCGACCTTTACGGTTTCCTGAACGAGGAGGAGCGCAGCCTCTTCCAGACCCTGATCGGCCTCTCTGGCGTTGGCCCCTCGATTGCCATGCAGATCCTCTCGAGCGTGACGCCCCAAGACTTCGCTATCGCCGTGGAAAAGCAGGACCTCGCTTTCTTCAAGAAGGTGAAGGGCATCGGCCCAAAAAAAGCCAAGCGTCTGATCCTCGACCTCAAGGGCGCGAAGATGATTCTCCCCGCCGACGAGAACGACGGTCCGGCCATGACCGGAATCGCCGGCGACGCCGTTGCCGCCCTCTGCGCCATGGGCGTTGGCGAACGCGAGGCGGTCGACCGTGTCGAGGTCGTCCTAGCCAAAACCCCCGATCTCACTCTTGAGGATCTTATCAAGGCGGCGCTACGCTAGGCACGGGAGGAAATGTTTTGCGTGATGTCATCCTGTTTCTATTGCTTGCTCTGGCGGTTGGTATTGCCATTAATTTCATCGCTAAATCAGATGCACTGAAAGAAGAGTTGAGCCTTTCGCAGCAGAAAGCAAAAGAAATACAGGCCCGGAGCGAGGAGGCGGTGCGTGAATCACAAACCCGGCTTGCCGCTGTGCAGGGTGAGCTCGGTAAATATAAAAACTTGAGCGATGATTTGCGCGAAAAGCTTGAGGCTGCACAAGATACGATACGCAAGAATAACAATGGATGCTATCCCGTTCCTGAGAAATGCCTGATGCAGATGTATCTCGGCGCATCGGTTGTAAAATATACGGGAGGCCCCCCTGTTCTCGATGATCTTGTGGTAGAGTTCTGGGGGCTTAGCGAGAAACAGCGTGCGGAGATTGACAGCATCATTCGCGATATCTGGCTGAAGGTGCTTTCCGAAGAACTCCGTACATTCAAGGTTGAGTCTGATGACGGGAAGAACTTTCAATTTTCCATCGAATCTTTTCCAGAGGCCGGTAAGGAATTGAAAAAAGAACTGAATCGCCGCGTCGAGAATGTCATGGGCGATAAGGGGAAATACTGGGAGCATTTTGCAGGCAACCTCTAGAGTATTATTACCGCTATTTTGGCAGGAATGCCTATACTGTAACTATCGGAAAAGGCGGTCACCGCTGGCGGGTAGAGACCAGGCAGAAGAACGGCGGCGTCTCCAGCGGAAGCCGGGATCGTAACAGTTGGGGTGAGTTGTGGGCCTTTTATGATAATTATCCCGAGTGGCTAAAGAATGGCATTGGTGAGCCGCCGGCGTGGTACGATGAATTGAAAATAAAATCAGGCAAGGCCCAGGAAGCGGTGCCGACAAATAGTGAAGTATTCTAGGAGCAACAATGTCTGAATCGCTCAATACCAATTCCACCGACAAGGCTTTCGAGAACAGGTTGCGTCCGAAGTCTTTCGACCAGTTCCCGGGGCAGGACAGGATCAAGGACAACCTCGGCATCTACATCTCCGCCGCGAAGAAGCGGCAGGAGCCGATCGACCATATTCTTTTCTCCGGCCCTCCCGGACTGGGCAAGACGACCCTTGCAGGAATCGTTTCAGAAGAGATGGGCGTGGAGATGCGGACTACCTCTGGCCCCGCTCTGGAGCGTCCGGCCGACCTCGCGGGGTTGCTCACCAGCATGCAGGAGGGGGAGGTTCTCTTTATCGACGAGATCCACCGCCTCGGCAACGTGGTGGAGGAGTATCTCTACTCGGCCATGGAAGACTGGGCTATTGACATTGTGATGGAGTCGGGGTTGTACGCCAAGAGCGTGCACCTCACCATCCCGCGCTTCACCCTCATCGGCGCCACCACGCGCGAGGGTCTGCTCAGTGCCCCATTCCGCGCGCGCTTCGGGATTCTCGAGCGGCTCGAATATTATCCGCCCGAGCATCTGGTAACCATCATCAACCGCTCCGCCTCGATTCTCGGCATCAGCATCGAAGAGGACGGGGCGCTGGAGCTTGCCCGGCGTTGCCGCGGCACGCCGCGAATCGCCAACCGCTTCCTCTCCCGTGTCCGCGACGTGGCGGAGGTGAAGGGCGACGGCACCATCACCCTTGAAATCGCGCAGCAGGGATTGAGCATGCTCGGCGTCGACCCCTTCGGCCTCAGCGATATGGACCGCCGCCTGCTTCAGACGCTTCTGCAGCACGACGGCGGGCCGGTTGGCCTCAAGACCCTCGCCATGACGGTGGGCGAGTCGGACGATACGCTCGAAAATGTTTACGAGCCCTTCATGATCCGCGAAGGACTGATAAGCAAGACCCCGCAGGGAAGAAAACTCGCCCCGCGCGGCTACGATATTCTCAAAGCCAAACCCGGCGGGACGACGAGCGAAGGCACGGGAAATCTTTTTTAGGGGAATCTCATGTCGAATGAAGAGCAGGTGACGAAAGACAGGGGCAATGTCGCGGTTTTGATTGGTTCATGGATCATTGGCCTCTATTGGATTATTTCATCAATCGGCTCTGAGTCGAATATGAGTTTTTATGCTGGAGTCATTGCCTTTACTATAATCGTGGGCGGAACGTGCGATTATTTCCGCATAGGCGGTTTTGGTTCTTCTGTCGATAACTCATCCAGCAGTATTGTCAAGAGGGCTGTTGTCGTAATTGCAGGCCTTGGCCTTGGCGCTCTTCTCATGTTTGGGCTGAATCGTTTGTGAGTAGTTCTTTTTATGGAGTAAATGGCTGTGGGCGAGATCGAATATGCACCCATGGATATGTCACATTACGATGCGGTTCTGCGTCTGTGGGAAGAGACGGAGAATATCGCTGTCGGCGAGTCAGACTCGCGGGAGAATATCGAGCGATATCTCGCGCGCAACCCCGGCCTGAGCCTTGTGGCGATCGACGGGGAGGTTGTGGTGGGAGGTATCCTCTGCGGACATGACGGACGGCGCGGGTTTATCTGGCATCTTGCCGTGGACGGGAATTGCCGGGGCAGGGGAGTCGGCCGGGAGCTGGCCGAACGCTGTTTGAAATCCCTCGCGGATGAGAAAATAGAGAAATGCTATATCATTGTCCTTGAGAATAACGAGAAGGGCAAAGCCTTCTGGGACAGGATCGGCTGGTGCCACGCTTCCGGGGTGAGGCTCATGTTCCATCTGGTAGGTAATGAATGCGGCGAAGGCTGCTGAGGTTTTTATGAAACTGCTTGTTCACATATGCTGCGCTATCTGCTGGGCCAAGACCCTCGCCGGTGCGCGGGAAGAATTCGGCTCCGACCTGGAGGTCATGGGCCTCTGGTATAATCCCAACATCCACCCCCTGCTCGAGTACCGCAAGCGCATGAAGGCGGTGAGTGTATATTCCGAGCGCGATCCCGTAACGCTTCACGTGATAGACGAGTACGGCATTGCCCCCTTCTGCGCCACCATCCATCCGAATTACGAAGGCCCCAACCGTTGCCGCGCCTGTTACCGCATGCGTCTTGATAAAGCCGCGCGCTATTGCCACGACATCGGCTATACACATTTCACCACCACCATGATCACAAGCACCCATCAGGACCACGATCTGATAAGGGAGCTCGGCGAGGCTGCGGCGCACGCCAACGGCGTGAAGTTCCTTTACCGCGATTACCGCGCCGTCGAGGTGGAAGAGAAAACCCTGAAAGGCATCTACCACCAGCAGTATTGCGGATGCGTTTTTTCCGAGAATGAAAGATTCAGAAACACGACAAAAGAATTATACAAAGGCGGAAAGCGGGACGGAGAATCATGAGCAAGCGTGAGACGATTGAACACTTCAACGAAGCAGCCCTGACTTGGGACGATAAACCCCATCGCCGCATCATGACCGAGAAGGCCTGCGCTGCCGTGCTTGAGGCTGGCGTTTCGGATAAAGGCACAAATGTCATCGACTTCGGCGGCGGCACGGGTAATCTGGCGATAATGCTTGCGCCTCATGTGAAGAGCGTTACCGTGGTCGACGCCTCGCCGGGCATGATTGATGTGCTGGGTAAAAAGCTCGACGCGGCGGGCGAA
>JAFGWW010000104.1 GCA_016936955.1 Planctomycetota bacterium
ATCTGATCAGCATTATCCACGTAATCGACCACATGACCGACCCTCGCACAGCCCTTGAAGCGGCCGCATTTCATCTCCGCCCCGGCGGCATGATAATGCTGGCGACCCACAACATTGACAGCCTTCTCGCCAAGCTCAGCGGCGAGTCGTTCATCGCCTACTCGATCCAGCATATCTGCTATTTCACCCCCGAGTCTTTGGGGAAAATGCTGGTACGGGCGGGACTCGAACCGGTCACAACAAAGCGGTCGCTTACGACTTACCCGCTGCGGCATTTCGCCAAGAACGGGCTGAAGGAAGGAGTTTTCCGCCGCAGCGTGCTAAGCATTTTTGAGACGCTTCGCCTTGGCGGGTTATCATTAAGCTTCCCCTTCGGTAACTTTGAAATATTCGCGCGCAAAGGCGGGCGGTCCTAACGAAAGGCTTTTAATGAAACGCAATCTGTCTGACTGCATTTTCGATCTTCTTGCCTCTGCCGGAGTCGAGCATATCTACGGCATGACCGGCGGAGCGATTGCATTCATGCTGGACCGACTGGCTTTTCGTGATGACATCAGATTCATCTGCACCGCCCACGAACAGGCGGCGTCCATGATGGCGGAGGCATGCGCACGTGTTGCCCCAGACTCTTTCGGTGTCGCGATCGGAACGTCAGGCCCCGGAGCCGCAAACCTGCTTACCGGGATCGGCTGTGCATGGTTTGATTCTGTCCCCTGCCTGTTCATCACGGGTCAGGTCAACACTTATGAATCTAAAGGAGACCGGCCTGTCCGCCAGAGCGGTTTTCAGGAAATGGATATCGCCGCCATGGCGGCACCGATTACTAAATTCTCATCCCGGGCCACAACCCCGGAAGAATTGCTGCCCATGCTCAGGGAAGCAATATCACAGATGCTGACTGGCCGACCTGGCCCCGTGCTTCTCGATATACCGATGAATCTGCAACGGCAGGAAATCGAGGTAACAGAAGCCGACCTCGATCTGCAGTCGCTCCTCAAATCCATTAAAGATGACCGACCCAAAGTTGTGCAGAAAGAGCTTGACGCTACGGTAGAGCTTCTAAAAAGATCTCGCCGACCGGTCCTTATTGTTGGTGGCGGGGTACGGCGAGCAGGAGGCGACGCCCCCCTGCTGGCGCTTGCGGAAAAGCTGGGGTGTCCTGTCTGTCTCAGCATGAACGGCATTGACTGCTTCCCTCACGACCACCCTCTCTTTGCCGGACTACTTGGCGTGTATGGAACCCGCTCGGCAAATACGGTTGTCGCAAACGCCGACCTGATTCTGGCAGTGGGCAGCCGGCTTGATTCGCGACAGACTGGTGTGAATACCGATATCTTTGGCAGGGCGGCAAAAATAATTGTCGTTGATATCGATCCCAACGAATGCGGTTACCGTTTATCTACAGAATTGAAAATTACCGCAGACGCCAGTATATTCCTCTTCTCCCTGCTTGAGTCCATGCAGGAAAGCTCCGTGACACCTGATAAGGAATGGCTTGCCCATATTGAAATGCTGCGCGGGAAATATTTATCGCAGCCGGAATCCGTTGCACCTGACAAGTTGCCCAGTCCTTATCACGTTTTAGACGTCTTGTCTGGTGAGTTGAAGGGAGACGAGCTTGTAGCTCTTGACACTGGGCAGAACATGGTATGGGCCATGCAGACCATGCGCGTGCGTGGTGGAATGAGGATGTTCACCGCTGGCGGCATGTCTCCGATGGGTTACAGCCTCCCTGCGGCAATCGGCGCATCACTCTCAAAAAACGGCGCGCCGGCAATAGCCGTCATTGGCGACGGCGGCATGCAGATCAATATTCAGGAACTTGAAACATTGCATCGCCTCAACCTGCCAGTAAAAATATTTATCCTGAATAATGGGGCGCTGGGATTGATCCGTCAATTCCAGGGAGAAAACATGGCTGGCCGGGAAATCGCATCGTCCACAAAGGGAGGTTACAGCAGCCCAGACTTTACAGCAATTGCAAAAGCTTATGGCATTCCGGCAAATTCATCCCAAAACGGCGCCGAAATGAAAAAGGCTATCAGGGAAGCACTCGCCACACCCGGGCCGTTTGTCTGCGATATTATGATTGATGAATATAGCACTGTGCTGCCGAAAATCCGTGTGCAGCATCCTCCAGAAGACCAGTACCCCTATCTGCCTCCAGAAGAGATTCGCGCAAACATGTTGATCGACCCCATTGCCACCTCAACTTATCGCTGGAAGGACTGATCATGACAACGCCTGACATGAAGATTGAGCAATCTTCATTTCTCAGTTCCCGCAAATCTTACTTTGCCGTGGCCTTTCTTGGCACCGCGTTTCTATTAATTTATTTCGGCCTTCTTTGTCCGGGCCGCCTAACCGAAGCGTTCAACCATGGTGGATCCGGCGCAACTACCCTTCAGACGGCGATTCTCGTTAAAAATTATGACCGCCCAATTACCGGCCTCAATAATTACTTTTGCGCTTTGTTCAGAGATCATGACGGCACGCTCAAACCAAAGAACCGCTATATCTCTGACTTGCCATATCCGTACGTTGTTATTCTTGGCCTCACTAAAATCTTCGGATTCAGCGAACTCTTTTTCAGATTATTGGCCATAACTCTTACAGTTGCATGCGGCTTGATTATCTGGAGGCTTCTGCACAGGCACAGTCCGCATGCGGCGTGCTGGGCCATGCTGCTTTACTTTACCAGCCCGCTAACCCTGATCTACGGGGACATGGCATACACCTCCCTTATTGCGGGTGGCTTTATCGCCATAATCCTGTACTCCTTCCACCTTCAGGCCCTTGGTATCAAGAACACATGGCGAATAATGTGGGTCGCCGGTTTCTTACTGACGTTCAGTTCCCCCGTCTACGCTCCCGCGGTCAGCGGTAGCATCTTCCTCGCCGACCTTATCTGGCGCAGACATCTTGGAACGGCTATCCGCTCATCCTTGCCGGCAGCAGTCCCATGGATACTCATTGTCGGGCTGCATTTTACATTGCTGCATTTTGTCGGTGACCTTGACGCAGTTTCCGGAAGGGCTGGTGCACGCGGTTTTCTAAGCGCTTTTGCCTTTACAGACAACCCATTCCTGCGCCTTGGCCGGGCATTCAGCGAGAGGCTTGGTATTCCCATACTTATTCTGGTGCTTGTCGCGGCATATATTGCCATGCGGAAACGCTCTACAGAAAAGCCGTTCCTGGTCACTAGCGCAATTATCCTGGTAACTGGGTATTCACTTTTCTTCCTGCAGGAGATGGTTGCCCATCGCTTTATGCTGCAACCGTTCTTTCCTACCTTTGTTCTTATTTCTGCTCAGTGCATGGCAAAGACTCAAAGCTGGAACACAGGGAAAAGACGCCTTGCCGCCGCGGCTTTGATTATTTTCTGCGTCGGTGCTTCTGCCCACCGCATCTCGCGATGGGAACCGGTGGAGAAAAAAGCGGTATGCATACGCACCGCCTCCCGCTTGATCCAGACCAAGACAGCGCCGCAAGACAATGTTCTGCTCCTTACTTATTCTCCCCACTACGGGAAACATCTCGCCGTGATTTATTACAGCGACCGCGACACAATTATGTTCCCGCTTACAAATTGGGTTAATGAGGAGTGCTCCCTGCCCGAGGAACCGTCTTTCAGGGCAATTCTTCTGAACATTCCAGCCAGACCTGATTACAAGGAAATCCTTGATCGGCTACAAAAAGATCCCAAGTATCAATCCTTTGGCGTTATCTATGAAGAGGAAACAGAGGATCACGGACACGTTATTGCGATAGCTAAACAATAAGCAGCAAATCCAACGCTTACGAATTTGCCGGTTCTGTGGTATTTTGCTTTTGACTCAGCCCCATATTGTCGTTAATTATTAGTATAGGATACGGCAATACACTAAAGGGAAATAATGAGTCTGAATAACGACCTGCTCTCGAAAATATCCGGCGACACCAAGGCGCTTATAATCATAAATGAGTATATGCTCAAGCGTATCGGCATATCAGAAATTGCCCTTATTCTTGACAGCATCGTCACAAGCGACCTTGAACGCCTCGGTATCCTCGAAATGATCAAGCGGCTGGCTCCCCAGCGCGGCCTCTCGTCTGCCGACACCAACAAGCTTGTCGTGGCTCTTTCCACCACCGAAGAAAGCCCACTTAGCGCACCTTCCGCCCAGCCCGCTCCGCAGGCAAACAGTATACGCATGCACCGTTTCGAGTCGCCAGAAGCTGCAAGTAAACCAGCAAGCACCACAGAAACACCCACCTTCAAGGTCAAGCGCATAGACACCATGACCGTTCGCCGGGACACCAAACCCCTGCCTGCTGCCAACATCACCCCCCGCGACATTGAGCGCAAGACCGTATTCTACGGCGGCGACTCCGCCCTCTCGACTTTGGCTTCTGAAGGGTTGAGAAGAATGAGCGAGCGCAAGGTGCTTATCGCCGACGACGACGGCCGCGTCCGCATGATCTTCAAGAAGAAGCTGGAAGATAACAACTTTCTCGTAACCGAAGCGACGGATGGCAATAAAGCGTGGGAACTTCTGGAGCAGGACGATTACGCCGTCGCGGTTCTGGACATGAAAATGCCGGGGCTGCACGGGCTTGAACTTCTGGGGCGCCTCAGCAAGGAATGCCGCAACAAGCACATCCCGGTTATAATCTGCTCCGCTTACGAGCAGCTGCAGCAGGAGTTTGTCATCTCCGCCTACCCAAATATACGCTATCTGGTCAAGCCGGTACCGATGGATAAACTAGCGTCTACGGTAGAGGAACTCTCTGCAATCAAACACTGATTATCAAACACCAGCCAATGAAAAAGCCGGAAGCGCAAGCTCCCGGCTTTTATATTTATTAACGCATTAAGTTCATGCTTTGGCTCTGGCGTCGGCAACCATTTTAGTGACGCGCTTGCCGTACTCGACATAGGTCATATAGGCGGCGTCCTCGTCGCTGATGCTCTTGCCTTCATGAATGACCGACTTGAGGTGGGGCTCGATCGAGATACCACCATCGTAACCGGACTTGAAAATATCCTCAAGCGTCTCCTTAACCTTGCTTATGCCGACTTCAGGCCACTGATGCGCACCAAGGGTGCCGTCAGCTTTCGGGCCTTCGTGGCATTTGATGTGAACATAGGCAATGTGGGGTTTGCACTTTGTGTACCACTCCCAGGTATTAGTCTGGCCATGGGAAGCGGGGTTGCCGGTGTCGTATACTGCCTTTACCGCCGGGGAGTTGACGAGTTCGAAATAAGCCGCGTAATTATCAGCCGTTGCGCTTGCCCAGCCGTCGCAGTTTTCGACCGCGAGAATCACGCCGCCGTCTTCCGCCATTTTTCCGAGCTCTTTCATCCTGCGTACCGACTCGTCACGCCACGCATTATCGTCAAGATTATCATTGGGATAGCTCATGACGCGGATAAACGGGGTGTTAAGCTTCTGCATACGGGGAATTGCCCTCTTGAGGGTATCAACCGATTTCTCAAAAGGATCGCTGATCTTGCAGGCCCAGTTGGCAATACCGGAGGCGAAGCAGGAAACCTTGAGGTCAGCGTCGGCGAGTTTCTGGCAGACTTCCTCGAACTTTTCATCGGTCACATCGGTAAACTGGGTGCCATCAACATTGCGCAATTCGATATGGGTCCAGCCAAGCTCCTTATGTGCCTTGATCTGAATATCAAGCGCACCACCGGCTTCGTCAGCAATTCCAGAATGGAACATATAACAGCTCCTTAATCATTACGAGAGAATAAAAGCGACCTCAAACATGGGTTATTAACACTAAAAATACCTTCTTTACGGCTATTTTCAACCCACTTGCCCCATACTTATGAAATCTGCTCGAAAAAGCAAAGTGTCAAGCCCTTTCAAGGCCGTTACGGTATATCTCAATCAGCCTGTCACACATATTGCGCCAGTCAAACATCTTCCGGCACCTCTGGCGGCCCCTTTCCGCCATGGCCATAGCGCCCTCCCGGTCATCGAGTATCCTGAACATGGCTTGCGTCAGGGCAGGTATATCCATGGGGGGAACCAGCAACCCCGTGTTGCGATCAGAGATGACCTCTGGCGCGCCGTCGACAGCGAAACTGATGGTCGGTTTGTGCGATAAGAGCGCCTGCGGCAGAACCCGTGCAAGCCCTTCGCGGAGAGAACAGTGCACCACCATATCCATTGCGTAAATAGCGTCTGGAATTTCGCTGTGTGGGATAAGTCCGGCGAAGACTGTCCGGTCAAGTATTCCGAGCGTTTCAGCCCTTACCGTCAATCTCTCACGCCACAGCCCATCGCCCACAAGGAACAACTTTGCCTTGGGAAACCGTTTTGCAACCTCGACAAAAGCCTCAAGTAGATAATCATGCCCCTTGAGTTCGAAGAGGCGGGCAATCTTACCTATAACAAGATCATCCGGATTCAACCCATATCGCGCGCGTATGGCTGTTGCGTCGCGGCTATCATCAAGAAAAGGGAGCATTTCCATGCCGCTGTAAACGGTCTCGTACTGATCTTTTGATCCAACCCCGGCTGCCAGCGCCTGGTCACGCATGGCATCGGCAACGCAGGCGATTTTATGACACTTTCTGGCCGCCAGTTTCTCCGCCTTGAGATAAGTAAAATATGCGATGCGGCTCTGGTAAGGATGGAATGGCAACCCGTGGATTGTATGTATTACAAAAGGCACGCCCGCCTTCCATGCGGCATAGCGGCCAAGAACCCCGGCTTTTGATGAATGGGTATGAACAACATGGGGATCGTATTCCTTAATCTCACGCGAGATCGCTTTGTATGCGCGGATCTCGTTTATGGGGGAGATATTTCTCACCAGCGAAGGGATTTCGACATAATCAACCCCGCGCGCGATAGCCTCCTCGACGAGCGAACCTTCCGGCCCTGTCGTCGGGCCACAGACAAGCCTGACCTCGTGCCCTTTCTCCACCTGACCAATGACAGAGAGGAGCGTGTTTTCTTGCGCTCCTCCCAAAATCATTCTGGTTATAAGATGAAGAATCCGCATACCGGCTCCTGCCGCGCACAACTACGCCTTTGGCCCGTACTCCACCAGATAAGCCTCTATCTTGCCTTTCATCTCATCGTCGATAATTACCTTACCGCCGACCTCGCGGTTGTGCAGATGCGCCACAACCTCGCGTATTGTAACAATGGGGCACGCCTTGAAGCCGTAAGTATCCTGCAGTTCGGCAATCGCGGTCTTCTCGCCCTTGCCGCGCTCCATGCGGTCGACGGAGACAACGAGGCCGACCACTTCAACCTCAGCCGCGCCCTTGAGAATCGGCATGGTCTCATGGATGGAGGTCCCGGCGGTGGTCACGTCCTCAACGATGATAACCTTGTCGCCTTTCTGGAGTTTATATCCAACAAGGCTGCCACCCTCGCCGTGGTCTTTTTCCTCTTTGCGGTTGAAGCAGAAAGCGACGTCACGGCCATGCTTCTGGCTGAGCGCCACCGAAGAAGTCACCACAAGCGGAATCCCCTTGTACGCCGGCCCGAAGAGCACACCAGCGTCAGGAAAATTACGGGCGATCGTCTCGGCGTAATATTCGCCAAGCTTGGCCATATGAGTGCCGGTCTTGTAGTTGCCGGTATTTATAAAGAATGGTGTCTTGCGGCCGCTT
Organism: Planctomycetota bacterium; assembly: GCA_016936955.1. Taxonomy (GTDB): domain Bacteria; phylum Planctomycetota; class SZUA-567; order SZUA-567; family SZUA-567; genus JAFGWW01. The sequence continues at coordinate 7,628 of JAFGWW010000104.1, forward strand.
TTGGTAACGAAATCGCCAAAGGTAAGCACCCCAGCATCAACCATGAACTCGATGAATTCCTGCTTGTAAGTTTCCATTTAATTCCTCGCTAAGACGGTCAATCAATGAATTCAGTGTTTCCCAGTTCGCCTCTTCTCTTCCAGGTAGGCATCAACTCCCTTGTCACGCAACGTACAGAGAGAGCCTATCCTATCAGAACCGAAGATAAACCCGAAAATCCGAGAGAGCCAGTTATGCAATTTACCACATTCTCGATAGTCGCGCGAGGCGGGGAAATCTGAACAGCTTCCGCAATTCTGAATACCCTTATCTGCGCAGCATGCACGGATCCCGCAACTCCTGAAAATGGGCGCAATCTCACACCCCTTGCACTTACCTTTTTTAAAGGCGCCGCAGTTTGTGCAGAATAGCCCGCATGAAGCGATTATCGCCCCTGCATCCTTACCCCCGGGATTATCAACGGGACTCTCCGCCAATTTACTCCCCCTCGCCCTCTTCCTCTTCTTCAAGCTCCGCTTCTTCTGCGGCTATTTCCTCGCTCGTGCGCGGTTTGAGGGTCGGGAAAAGGATTACCTCGCGAATACTGGTCTGTCCTGTCAAAAGCATGACCAGGCGGTCGATACCGAGGCCAAGGCCGCCAGCCGGAGGCATTCCAACTTCGAGGGCGGAGACGTAATCGTCATCCACCGCATTACAGTAACCTTCCTCGTCGGAGCTGCCAACCTGCTCTTCAAAACGGGCGCGCTGCTCCATGGGGTCATTGAGCTCGGAGAAGGCATTAGCAAGCTCCATCCCAGCAACGATAACCTCGAAGCGGTCGGTAAGTTCCGGCTCGTCAGCGTTACGTTTGCAGAGCGGGTTGAGGCTTGCGGGATAATGCGTAACGAATGTGGGCTGGATAAGCGTCGGCTCAACCACCTCGTCCATAACCTCGGCCATGAGATGGTCGTGGTCGAGGGCGGCGACCTTGTCCTTGTCGAGTCCGACGGCGATGAGTTTTTTGCGCATTGCTTCATCATCGGTGGGATCGACGCCCGCCTCTTCTTTGATAAGATCCTGCATGCGCCTGCGGGGCCACGGGGCCTTGACGTCGATCTCGTGGTCACCGAACTGCAGGACGGTAGTCCCAAGGATTTCCTGGGCGGCAGAACTTACCACCCCCTCGGTAAGATCCATCATGATGTTGAAGTCGGCGAAAGCCTGGTAAATCTCGATCATGGTGAATTCAGGATTATGGGAGGTGTCGATACCTTCATTACGGAAGTTGCGGTTAATTTCATAAACCCTGTCGAGGCCGCCCACGAGAAGACGTTTGAGATAAGTCTCGGGCGAGATTCTCATGTACAGGTCCATATCAAGGGCGTTGTGGTGGGTCACGAAAGGACGCGCGGCGGCACCACCGTATATGGACTGGAGCATGGGCGTCTCAACCTCAAGGAACTTCTGCTCGTCAAGATAGCGACGCACGAAGCTGATAATCCTGCTTCTGGTTACAAAGCGGTTTAGCGAGTCCTCGTTGGCCACAAGGTCAAGATAACGGCGACGGTAACGGGTTTCGACATGCTTGAGACCGCTCCACTTCGCGGGCAGCGGCTCAATGGACTTGCAGAGGAATGCGAAATCGTTGGCAAATACGGTAACCTCTCCGCGACGGCTCTTCATGATCTCGCCATCGATGCGGAGGAAATCGCCAAGATCTATAAGTTTGGCCTGCTCCCACTTCTCCTCGCTCTCGATGCGTTTCTGAAGAAGGTTCACCTGCACTTTTCCGGTACGGTCGCGGATGTCAATCCATTTCGACTTGCCCATGTCGCGCACAGCCATCACGCGCCCGGCAACCACTACAGCCGGCCCGTTCTCGCCCTCTGCAAGCTCCTCGGGGCAGATGGCGCGTACGTCTTCAATCATTCCAGTAATATCGACACGGCTGCCGTAGGGGTCAATGCCATACTCCCTGAGCTGCGCAACCTTTGCCAATCTCTCGTTACGGATCTTGTCCTTTGCCATTGTTCACTCCACGGGTTTACACGTCATTTTTCGCTGTCGAATAAAGATTTATAAGATAACCATTTACGGCGGCAAGGTCAATCAAATATCATTATCCCATCATTTCCTTGACTTGGATCGAATTTGCACTAAATTTGTTGAAATACATATTTGCCAACGTTGGCGGGAAGACAGGATATGGCGTCACTCAAAGACATTGCAGATGCAAGCGGAGTTTCAATCCGTACGGTAAGCCGCGCCCTCAAGCAGAGCGGATATGTGGGAGAAGAGACGCGCGAGCGCATCATGGAAGCGGCAAAACGCCTTGGATATCGTCCAAATCTCGCGGCAAGATCGCTTAAAACCGGCAAAAGCTATGAGATCGGCGTCATTCTTGGCTCAACAGACACGCTCCACATGGAAAAGCTGGAGG
>JAFGWW010000105.1 GCA_016936955.1 Planctomycetota bacterium
GGCTGGTGAGGTCGGTGAAGGCGGTGCCGCCGGTAATCTTGTGAACCTGCGGCAAGGCATTAGCCTGTGGCATCGGCATGGCGTAACTCGATTTGTAAGCCCTGCCCATGCCGCCGGGGCAGTCGTAGTCGGGTATTCTGTTTTTGTCAAGCATATCGCGGTCAGCGGTGCTGGCGTGATAACCCTCGCGACCCGAACCGGACTGGCGGAAAACAAGACCCATGCCGTCGGCAAAGTTTACGTTATCCTGCGCGAGGATCAGGATCTTCTGCCCGCTGCGGGTGAAGAGTTCATTCACCGCTGCCTTGCTGACGAGGTCGAGGGCATTCTCCGCGATTACCAGCGGGTCGCTGCTGGCTTCGATCGTATCGACCTGCTTTACACCATAACCCATCGACACGAGAGCCTTGAGAAGTTCCGGTTGGTTGCCGTAAAGGCGCAGACTGCCTTTGGCGGAGACTGGAGCGTAAGCCGCCGCCGGATAGGCGCATTCGTATTTATCCGCGCCGTAGCCAAGGACGATATCCAGCTTGCCAACCCCGGGCGCATCGATTGCGGGGATGGAGAGGGTGACAACCTTCGACTCGCCCGCCGCCAGAGAGAATTCCTGCGTGAGGATATCATACTTGCGTCCGTCGAGAGTTATGCTGACGTTCGCTTTGATATCCTGCTTTTCCATGGTGTCGTTTGCGAGGTAGAGATGGCGCTCGGCCGGACGGTTGAGAAAAAAATCGTTCGAACCTTCGCTCAGATATCCGGTGACCGAGCCGAAGACGACCTTCATCTCCTTCGCGAAAAGCGGGTCGATCTGATTTTCCAAAGGCATATACGGGTTGACATAGGTAAAAGCGTTCAGCTTCTTCGGGCTGAAAGAGGAGGGAGCGAATTTAACACTGGCCGGGATAGAGGTGCCGGACATGCGGAAAGAATGCTCAATCTGGTGGAAGGGGAAGATTCCGCTGGCATTTTTCATGCGCATGGCGGTTATCATCTCGCGCAGCGAGGAGAGCCACGCACGGTTAAATTCGTCGGGCGCGAAGGCGGTGCGCGGAAGCGTGAGGGGCTGCTTGCCACCGCAGGCGGAGATCCAGAACTCGCCGTAAATTACGGGAAGCTTGCTGGTCTCCAGGTTCATGCAGGCGCCGTTATGGTAGTGGCAGAGCATGGGGCCGCCGGAGTGGTTGCCCGAGCCGGACTGCTCGACGATGCGCGTGCGGTCTATGTTCAATACGATGCGGTCGAGGTTCATCCAGAAGTCGGTCCACTCGGGGCTGCCGCAGATATATTCGTTGGCCGTGTCCCAGATTATTACCGAGGGGTGGTTGATATCGCGCCAGATCCATTCGGCAAGCTCGGTCTTGATATTCTTGAGAAAATCATCGCCCGCGCGATAGTTCGCAAAGCGCCCGGCCGTCCAGAGCCCGCTCTGGTCGATGACGAGAATACCGGCGCGGTCTGCCGCACGAAGCTGGGCGGGAAAGCCGGGGGTGTGGTGGAAGCGCACGGCGTTGATGCCGAGACCCTTGCGCATCGCCATGAGGTAACGGTAATTGAAATCCTCGTCGCTACGTTCCCATGAGCCGTTGCCCTGAGGTTCGTATGAAAGGCCGAAGAGGCGAACCGGCACGCCATTCAGGATTATCCTGTCGCCCTTTATCGCGACCTCGCGGAACCCGAAATCGTCTTCGCTGACCGTCTCTTTTCCTGCGCTGTCACGGACCACTAGGCGGATGCGGTACATGGCCGGATTTTCCGGAGACCAGAGCGAGGGCACGGCCCACGCCGACTCCCAGGCAAGCTTGCCATTGGCGGGGAGAGGATTGAAGGTGGGGATGCCATCCGCAGCCTGTCCGCTGAGCGGGGTTATTTCCGGGGTAACGGTATAACCTTCAAGCGCTTTCCCGGCTTCGGCGGTGATGCTGATTTTCTTGTCGGTCACGGAGGTTACGACACGGATATGCCTGAGGCGCAGGGGAGTATCCTGATAAAGGGTGACGGGCACAGTGATGCCGCCGTTTTCGTAACTCACCGCCTGCATGAAGGGGCATTTACCGTTCCTGATCGCCTCGCCTATTTTGAGAACGAAGACGGAAAGATTGAAGCTGTCGCCGGGCTTGAGATTTTCTGGCAGGGTAACGTCGAAGGGATTGAAGCGCCCGGCGTGAAGCTTGACGAACTTGCCGTTTATAAATACCGCACCAAGGAAATCGATCGCTTCGAAATGCAGAACCAGCGGATCGACGCTGTTCCAGTCGGCCGGGATGGAGAGGTTTACCGAATACCACATGCGGTTGATCTTATCCCAGTCCTTGCCCTGTTTCTGATAAGATGATTTCTGATAATATTTGGTGGCACCCATGATGGAGGGCACGAAAATATCGGTCTTCCTTATCTCCTCAGCGGCCGGAACCTTATCTCCACTCATCGGCAAAAGCTTCCACTCGCCGTTGAGCCATAGAGCCGGGCAACCTCTGAAAGTTCCCGCATTTCCACCAAGCGGCGCAACCCCCTTCATCGCCTGCGGCATCGCACTGCCCAGGGAAAATTCGGGATACTCCTTGGCGAGGCGACCTTCGGTGTATTCAAAACTCGGGGGCGTATATGCGGGCATGGGAATGTCATCGGTGCTGGTACTCGCCGCGGCGATAAACCACATGCCATAGGTGCAGACAAAGGTAAACTTTTTTACCGGCTTGCCGGAGAGGGGAAAGCGGCTGAGGTAGAGGCCTATAACGGAAGAGGGGTTCTTCCCCTGCCACGCTACCGCCGCGTTGGGCATTGCAAAAGGCTTCCACCAGTTCCCCGAATCGCGCAGCGCCTTGACCCCGATTTTGCCTATGCTGCCATCGGCATATTCCACATCTATACGTCCGGTTTCGCGCTCGTCATCTGGAGTCCAACCCGATGCGTGGAGCAGGTAAATATATTTCGCCTCTCCATTCGTGGCGGCAACCGATATGCGGCTGGGTTCGTTGTGGGGATGGTCCTTTTTCTTGCCAGAAATAAAGCCGGGCTCCGCCAGGGCTATGCAGGACTTGCCATTGTTGTCGGCGGCGTTGATGATATTGAAATCAACCCCGTGTGCGGAAAGCTTCCCTGCGGGCAGGGCGCCCATGTCATTGTTCGCCCCTTGATCAGTCCAACCACCCTTGCCGTCCATGGGGGTCTGGTCGGCGAAAGAGCTGTTGGCGGCAGCACTGATATCCAGCGGGGTACTGGACGCGGCATGAACCGCCTGCGTCACCAGCATCAGGGCAAACAGATTAAAAAGCAACGTGCGACAGGTCATGTTTTTCTCCAGTGAGCAATGGGTGGTGTAAACTCCGGCCATGTGTATAAATTGTAAGCGCTTAACCCTAACCGTTTAAAAAGAGGCTGCGCAAAGGGTGCGGAGCCTCTCAAGATAAATCCTTGCCTTGTGTTTTGTTGCAATATTCAAGCATTGTATTCGCCGAATTTTTTTAAATATGGCCGTCTGTAATCGCTGAACAGGGATATTATGAACTTACGTCATCAAACATTTGGTGTCAAGGCAGAATTCTACTATTCATCATCTTTTTTAAGTGCTTTAAATTTGACAGGGCGAATATCCGGGTTACCATTGCTCTATGGAAATGTTGCGCCCGTGGCGGGGCAGCCCGCCCGTAATCAGCGCGGTCTGGATGATATATTCACTACTATATGGCATAAAACTGCGGAGAAACAGGATGTCGAAAATTCACGAGACCTATGAATGGGAACTGCTTACCCCGCAGGGGGGAAATTACTTTTTCGGCTATTATGACAGGACCGCCCTCTCGCCAGACAACAGGCGGCACCTTGCCCTGCGCGCGCCGCAGCAGGAGCGCCTGCCGCGTATCGGCGAGAAGGCGGAGGTTGGTTATGTCGATGTGGAGGCAA
>JAFGWW010000106.1 GCA_016936955.1 Planctomycetota bacterium
ATGAGCCGAACGGCTTCTTCAACACTGAAGCGGTCTTTCGAAACATTGGCCGGGCAGTTGTCGCCGATATAACGGGCAAAAGCCTCGCCAATGCTCTTGACCACCCCGCGCTCCACAAGGACTTTTGCCAGGTGCGGGCGGCCGACAGACTTGCCCGCCTCCTGCGGCAGGTCGTCCATCGTGATGTTAATGCCCATATCCCCGAGCTTCTCGAGAATGCGTTCCATGCGCGACTCGCGGGCGTGGCACATCTCATCGCAACGCTGCCGAAGCTCGTCGTTTGGCTCGATGAAAAGGCCGACGATATGAACCTCGATATCATCCATTTCACATGAAAGCTCGACGCCGTGGATTATCTCGACGCAGAGCTGTTTGCCCGCTTCGGCGGCGAGCGAAAGGCCGTCGATATTGTCGTGATCGGTCAGGGCAATTGCGGAAAGCCCCTTCCACACAGCCTCCTCGACAAGTTCCGCCGGACTGAGGCTCCCGTCGGAAAAGTTAGAGTGGGTATGGAGGTCGACCTGTCCTTCTTTTACCTTACACATCGGCCGCGCCCCCCTTACCTTTAAGTTCGGCCTTGTTGCGGTCTAGCACGCCGTTGACAAAGTCGCCGGACTCTTTACCGCCGAATTTTTTGGCAAGGCGGACTGCCTCGTCCAGAACCACCTTATCCGGGGTTTTCCCGTCCTTCAGCTCCCACACGCCGATGCGAATGATGTTTCTCTCAACAGCGGCGATACGGTCGAGCTGCCAGTTGGTGGTGGAGGATTTGATTATGCCGTCGATCTCGTCGAGAGATCTGATGACCGAGCCGGCGATCATTCTTGCGAAAGAGCGGGCATCGGGGTTATCGGTGTTTTCAGAAATGAAAAAATCAACGGGCTCAACGTCGGTAAAACCGACCTGATCCGCCATATACAAATATTGCAGCGCAAGGCGCCGCCCAAGACTGCGTGGCCGCATGGCACACCCCTTTCTGCCCTTCAGTGCGGGCATGACAAAGCGACAGATAAACCCAACGGAAGATTACGCCGGTTTATTTGCCGATTGCCGAAAAGAGGTTGATCATCTCAATGGCGGTCATGGCGGCGTCGGAGCCCTTGTTGCCAGCCTTGGTTCCGGCCCGTTCGACAGCCTGCTCGATGGTATCGCAGGTGAGCACGCCAAAAGAAACGGGGATATCCGCATCCATGGCGACGTGGGCGATGCCCTTGGAGGCTTCGGCTGAGACATAATCGAAGTGCGGGGTGGAGCCGCGTATCACGGCGCCGAGAGCTACCACGGCGTCATACTTGCCCTTGCGCACGACCATCTTCGTGGCCTGCGGAAGCTCGAAAGCCCCGGGCACGCGGACGATGTCGATATCCTTCTCGTCCGCACCATGACGCACGATGCAGTCGATCGCGCCCTCGACAAGGCGCTCGGTAATGAAACTGTTGAACCTGCTGACGACAAGAGCAAACTTCTTGCCCTTAGCCTCAAGCTTTCCCTCAAAGGTCTTACCCATCATCTATCTCCTAAAAAAACAATAATAAGTTTTTTATGGGCGCGCGCGGTCGCTGGCATCAGCAGATGGTAAATGCCGCGTATTGTCGCGCAGGCTGCCCGTATATTGCCGGATTATATAAGCCCCAAAGGCCGGGATCAAGCTTCGGCCTTGTTGTTTTCTTCAATATCGGCTTCAAGCATATGGCCAAGCTTTGAGCGTTTTGTCGAGAGATACCTGATGTTTTCCTGCTTTGGGGTGCAAAGCAAGGGAACGCGTTCAACAACCTCAAGGCCGTAACCGGAAATACCGGCGATCTTTTTCGGGTTATTGGTTATCAGCTTCATGTTGCGGATTCCAAGGTCGGCTATGATCTGGGCGCCGAGGCCGTAATCGCGCAGGTCGGCTGCAAAGCCGAGCTTGATATTCGCTTCCACCGTATCAAGGCCCGCTTCCTGCAAGGCATAGGCGCGGATCTTATTGTCCAGCCCGATGCCCCGGCCTTCCTGACGCATATACACAATCGCGCCCTTGCCGGCTTCCTGAACCATGCTCATCGCGGTATGAAGCTGCTCCCCGCAGTCGCAACGGCGGGAATGGAAAACGTCACCTGTCAGACACTCGCTGTGCACGCGCAGCAGCACCGGTTCCTCAATCGGTTCCCTGCCCGGGGCGAGGTCGCCGAGGGTGAGGGCGAGATGGGTTTCGCCGGTGACGGTGCAGTTGTAGCAGTGCAAATCGAAATCGCCCACGTCGGTGGGGAGGCAGATACTGGAGACAAGCTCTATCATCCGCTCCGTGTGGCGGCGGTGCTCGATAATCTGCGCCACGCTGCAAAGCTTGAGGTCGTGTTTTTTGCAGAATACTTCAAGGTCGGGCATGCGGGACATGGTGCCGTCTTCGTTCATGATCTCGCAGATAACGCCAGCCGGGCGCAGACCCGCAAGCTTCATCAGGTCGACCGAGCCTTCGGTCTGCCCCGCCCTGACCAGCACGCCGCCGTCGCGGGCCCTGATGGGCTGAACGTGACCGGGACGGGCAAGGTCGGTGAATTTCGTATCGGCCTTCGCTGCGGTGCGGATAGTCAAGGCCCTGTCGGCCGCGCTGATTCCGGTGGTCACGCCCTTCTTCGCTTCAATGGTAATGGTGAAGGCTGTTCCGAAACCGGAAGTGTTTTCACTCACCATCTGCGGGAGGTCGAGGCGCTCGCAGGATTCATTGTCAAGGGTAAGGCAGATCCAGCCACGGGCGTGGGTTGCCATGAAATTGATATCATCTGCGCTTATATTCTCGGCCGGACATACAAGGTCGCCCTCGTTCTCGCGGTTTTCGTCGTCCACAAGAACAATCATCTTGCCCTGCTGCAGGTCTTTGATCACTTCATCTATGGATGCAAATTGCATTGTTTCTGTCCCTTGTAGCATAAGGACATAAATATGATTTATGTCGTCTGAATCCGAATATCACAATCTAACCCGATAGCACCAAAGAGTCAAACGATTTTTGCAATACCGTTTTCGTTACCGAATTACCTTTTGGTGATTATTTAATTGACGAAGCATCCTTGCAGGTGTATTATCGCAAACATACACACTTAAACAGATGTAAGATATTTCGCCATATCCTTATCTCTTGCAAAGGTTACCGCACATGAAGACGATTTTTCTTATAATGGATTCCCTCAACCGCCATTACATGAGCGCCTACGGCGATGACCGCATAAAAACCCCCAATCTGGACAGGCTTGCCGCACGGGGCGTGGTTTTCGACAACCACTGGAGCGGCTCCCTCCCCTGCATGCCTGCACGCCGGGAGATTATGACCGGTCGGCTGAACTTTCTGGAAAC
>JAFGWW010000001.1 GCA_016936955.1 Planctomycetota bacterium
CGAAGGAACGCAGATCGGATTGTTGCAGTAGCAGTTATCAAAGCGCGAGCCTTCTGCCGCTAGCATATCGAGGTTCGGGGTCTTGATGATCCTATCGCCGTAAGCGCCCATGACGCGCGGAGTGTGCTGGTCGGAACATATGAAAAGGATGTTTGGTCTTTCGCTCATGACATGTCCTTGTGTATTGGATAAGGGTAAATAAATGCATCTGCTATAAACTACAGCAAGGTGGGCGCATTGCCATGAAATTTTTTCCGGGATGCAGTATAAAACATCTAAAGTGTGCTTATCTTCACCATAAACACAATAGGCGGCAGCCTTGCAGACTGCCGCCCTGCTTTCGAAAATATTACTGCCGTTGATTACTTGCTTGCCAGTAGGCGTTGCCCGTTTGTGCCGTATGCCGCAACCTCAGTCCTGCGCCCGCTCATTTCAAGCAGCGGGAGGCGGCGTGTTGTTTCGCTGCCATCATGTTTTGATTTGCCGTTGACAAGGCTTACCAGGTCCTTGACCATCTGGTTCAGCATTTCCGCTTGGGAGCTCATTTCTTCCGATGCCGAGGCGGACTCTTCCGAGCTTGCCGCATTATTCTGGACAACCTTGTCCATCTGCGCCACTGATGTGTTTAGCTGGTCCACGCTTTGCGCCTGCTCCTTGTAGGCGGTGGTGATGTCCTTCAGCATTCGGCTCACTTGCGTCGTGCTGGATTCTATGGCGGAGAAACTTGCTTCAAGGCTGCGGACAATGCTGGTGCCGTTCCTTACCCTTGAGATCGTCCCTTCGATAAGTTCGGCCGTGTCCCGCGCCGCCTGCGCCGAGCGTTGCGCCAGGGTTCTCACCTCGTCCGCGACAACGGCAAAACCTTTTCCCGCGTCGCCCGCCCTCGCGGCTTCCACCGCGGCATTTAGGGCGAGAAGGTTGGTCTGGAAAGCTATCTCCTCAATGGTCTTGATAATCTTTCCGATCTCGTCAGATGACTGGTTGATCTCGTCCATCGACCCGGCCATGTTGCCGACCGCGACGCCTCCTTCCTGTACGTGCCTGCTGGTTTCATCCATGACGCTGTTGACTTCAGTTGTGCTGTCATAACTCTGGCGGGCGAGGGAGGCCATCTCCTCGAGCGAGGCCGAAGTCTCTTCAAGTGCGGCCGCCTGTTCTGTTGATCCTTCGGCAAGAGATTGACTTGACGTCGAGATCTGTAATGAAGCCGAGGTGACAAGCTGGGAGCTTTCGCGCAAGGTATCGCTGATCTTTGCTATGGGGCGCGAGATGCTTCTGCCGACGAAACAGCCGACGATTATCGAGGCAACCAGAACCACAAGGCCTACCGCGACCGTCCAGTTTACCATTGTTCCCAGTGAGGCGACGGTGACTTTCTGGCTGTCCAGAAAATCGTCTTCATATGCTCCGGCTCCAATTACCCAGTCCCACGGCTCGAAATACATGACAGACGCCACCTTGGTCTTGGCCTGTTCATCTCCTGGATTCTTCCAGCCGTATTTTATAAAGATGGATTTGCCTTTATCTGCTCCCATGCTGGAGTTGACCATCTTCTGGATGAAGGGGTTCCCTTCAGCGTCTTTTGCGTTCCATATGTTCTCGCCGTCACGCTTTCCTCCAGCGGAAATTATATAACGGCCTTGCTGTGTGCCTTTTCCGCCAAGGACGAAGACGTAACCCGTCTTGCCTACCGTTGTGTCCAGAATGGCTTTGCGGATGGAGTTTGTTCCGTCAAGTTTTACCCCGACATAAAGGATGCCGGAGATTTTCCCGTTACTCTCGATTATTGGTTGGTAGGCAGTGAGGTACCATGCGTTCACTACATAGGCGCGGCCGAAGTATGTCTCGCCCTTCAGTATGGAACTGACTACCGGGTTGTTCTTGCCGTCGGGGTTGACGGCCGGGATGTATGTCCCTATCGCCCGCTTGCCGTCGGTTTTCATGACATTGGTGCAGACCCGCAGCATGTCGCCCTCATCGTTCATGCGCTGGAAAATTGTGCATGTGCCGCCCACAAGATTCTGTATCCGGTCCACAATGGGTGACGCTTGCGATGCGTCGGTGTTGTTGCCCAACCACTGATCGCCCACCTTCATCGCGGGGATTTCGATTTTACTCGTTTCGTCATTGAACTGGTTTATTGCTTCCCATTTCACTTTTTGCGATTCATCAAAGGTTACGTTACCTTTTTCTTCGAGTATCTTTCTGGCGACATTGAGGTCGGAGTTGACCTTGCTCATCGTCAGTTCATGTTGGGCTTTGCACATCCTGTACATGTCATTGGTTATCGTATTGGCTTCCCGGTGAACCTGTTTGTCGGTTTCTACTCGTATTGTATCGGAGAGCTCCTGCTTGCCCGAGAGTACAAGGAGCATGACGATTATGGATATGACGAAAGGAGATATGGTTCCCAACAGCAAGATTTTGGCATTCATTTTCATCCGGTTCCCCTTCACAGCAATATATGCCCATTTCTCGCAAAGTGGTTGCGAGGAAGATATGCACCTGCGTGCAAATGTGTCGGCATGAAGGGACGTAGAATATGCCAAGCTCTGCCGGTATGTTTTATGTGGCTCGTCCTGCCCAGACTTCGCCACTGATGTAACCATAACTTTACTACCCTTAATGGCTACGTCAAGTTGCGGTTATTGGCCAATTCAAGATTGCTTTTTAGCCGGTTTTCGGGTGATTGATATCAGTACGGTCGTTCCTGAAATAGTACAGGGAATGATATTTGAAAAGCTCGATTAGTGAAGGTGTTATGTTTGCGGTAGGTTTAATGCGCAAAATGAATTTGGTAATCGGACACTTATTTCGCGACACTTTTTCTTACGCTTATTTTTTTGCTTTTTTCGGAAAGTTCGGCGTCGGCCGGCGGTTGCCAGGAGGTTACGCGGTTGCGACCATTTTCTTTCGATTCGTAGAGGGCGGCGTCGGCGTGGCTGATAAGGTCTTCAAGCCTGCGCATTCCGGGGCGGAACTTGGCAACGCCGAAGCTGGCGGTGACGTGCAGGGGTTGGCCCTTGTCGGATATGTATTCCTTTTGCTCGATCGCTTCGCGGAGTCTTTCTGCAAGACCCACCGAACCATCGAGGCTGCCTTCGGGAAGAATTACCGCAAGTTCCTCGCCGCCATAACGGCAGGGAGTGTCGCAGCTTCTCACGCCGTCGAGGAGGATTGCACTCACCTCGCGAAGGATGATGTCGCCAGTGAGGTGGCCCCACGTGTCGTTGACCTTCTTGAAGTGGTCGATGTCGATGAGGATGACCGACAGGTGGGTGTCGTGGCGCGAGGCGACATTGAAATATCCTTCAAGCTGGCTGAGCATGTAGCGTTTATTGAAAAGCCCGGTCAGCTGGTCCTTGATGGCCTGCTCGTAAATCCGTTCGCTGTGGATGGCGCGGGCGATGTGCTTGGCCGAATCGGAGAGGAGGCGCGCCCGTTCGTTGAGAGACATGCTTGCGTCGTCGTCGTCAGCCTTGAGGTCGAAGCTTACCTTGACCACGCCGATCTGTTCCGAATCGATGGAGAGAGGGCAGGCAATGTCGGCCATCCTGCGGCTCTGGACCGAGTGCAGCGGCTTGCGGTGAACCATCGACTCCACCACGTTGCGGCAGTCGAGGCGTACCCGTCCGAGTTCGCCCGCCATGAGCGTGCCGATGGTGCTGATGGAGGGAAGATTCTCCGGGTCGACATGATTGAGTGTGAGGCGAACCAGCCCGATGTCGGCGCCTTTATAAGTAAGGGTGCCGGAGACGAGGGCCTGCGCCCCGCGGGGGGTGACATTAAGCTTTTTCGCTCCGAGAAGTTCAGCATCAAGTACGCACTCGTCCTCGTCCTCGGGATCCATGTCGTTCATGAGCATTACCCCGCCCGCGTCGGTAATCGAGAGACAGATATCAGTGGCGCGCGAGAGGGTATAGAAGGCGCGCGGCACGGGGCCGGTGGAGCTTTCGTCGGCGAGGAAGACGGTGAGATTGCGCGCCCCGGCAAGATCGTGAACCACGCCCGCAATCTCGTCGAGGAAATCTTCAAAAGATGTGTGCTGGCTGGCGGCGCGGGAAACCTCGCGGTGGGCGGTCAGGGTTTCAATCTGGTGGCGGAGGCTTTTGCGGTCACGTTCGAGAGAACGCACCTGCATCTTGTAACCCCCAACCTCGGCGGCGCTCTCCTCGGCGATTTTCCGGTAGCGCTCAACCCTCGCGCGGCCGCTGAAATAAAGATGTTGTATGAGCAGCAGGCCCGCAGCGGTAATGGCGGCGAGGGTGGCGGCGGAGCTGCGCACGTCGCTCTCCGGACGGAAGGCGAGTTCGCCCGCCGCCAGCAGAGTGGTCAGCGCCAGGATTATCAAAACCCCGCGCCATGCAATATGCCAGAAATCCTTCACGCCAGCTCCGAATACTGAAAGCCTGCCGGGACAGGCTCTGTGATTTCGTCAACTTCTATCGGATAAGGTATCAGGCCGGCGTGCTTCTGTCAATGGTGAATAGATTTGGGTCTGTCCTGAATTGGTCGAAAATAAGGGGGGGGGGCGGCGCAAAACGGGAATAAATAAATGGTCATTGCTTTCCGGCCGGGATCTGTTATGATGCTTTTGTCGTTCTCGATTCGCAGTATAGGGATTAGAGCGCGTCTGCTGATCTTGCCCGTATGGTGCAGTGACCCGCAGGGGTTTCGGTTACGGCCGATAAATATCATTGCGCGACACCGCTTCCCCTCGCCCTGTGGTATCCCCAAAAAATACGATTGTTTTATACCGGAAAAGGGAATTGTTTCCCCGTTCCGGCAGCCTGTGTATCTTCGGCGTGGGCCGGGGTTATGGCTGTAGCCCGTCATATGACGTTGAAAAGTGAACCGTAAGTTTATGAATTGTTTCAGTGAATTACCTTTGGCAGAACCCATCCTCAAGGCTGTAAGTGCGGAAGGGTATACAACCCCGACCCCGATTCAGGCCAAGTCGATCACCCACCTTGTCGAGGGGCGTGACCTTCTCGGCTGCGCCCAGACCGGAACCGGCAAGACGGCGGCTTTCGCCCTGCCGATCCTGCATCGCCTTGACGCTTTCCCGCTGGCTTCGAAAAGACGCGTGATCCGCGCCCTTGTCCTTACCCCGACGCGTGAGCTTGCCGCTCAGATTGTCGAGAGCTTCCGTACTTATGGAAAGAACCTTCCCTTCAGGACGATTGCCGTATACGGCGGCGTCGGCCGTGGCGGGCAGGCCCAGAAGCTGATGGCGGGGGTTGATATCCTTGTCGCCACACCGGGCAGGCTCCTCGATTTCATGAATACAGGCGAGATCGACCTGAAGAGCCTCGAGATCTTTGTGCTCGACGAGGCCGACCGCATGCTGGATATGGGCTTTATCCACGACGTGCGCCGCGTGATCTCGGCTCTGCCGAAAAAGCGGCAGTCCCTCTTTTTCTCGGCCACCATGCCCAAGGCGGTGGCGGAGCTTGCTTCGGGCCTGCTGGCCGATCCCGTCAAGGTAGAGGTTGCCCCGCAGGCCACCCCCGCCGAGCGGATCAGGCAGTCGGTCCTCTTCGTTGACAAGAACAGCAAGGATTCACTCCTCGAGGAGATACTCCGCGACCAGCGCTTCGAGCGGGTTCTGGTCTTTACCCGCACCAAGCACCGCGCCGACCGTGTGGCCAGAAAGCTCAGCAAGCTTAATATTCCCGCCGATGCAATTCACGGCAACAAGGCGCAGAACGCGCGCACCCGCGCCCTTGCGGCTTTCCGTAACGGCGATGTGCGTGTGCTGGTTGCCACCGACATCGCCGCCCGTGGCATTGATATCGACGGCATCACCCATGTCATCAATTATGAACTGCCAAACGAGCCGGAGAGCTATGTCCACCGCATCGGCCGCACCGCGCGCGCCGGTAACGACGGCCGGGCGATCAGCTTCTGCTCTGGAGACGAGCGGGATTATCTCGCCAGTATCGAGAAGACCATGAGGCTGGGGATCAAGGTTGTTCGCAACCACCCCTGCCATTCCGAAGAAGCCGAGCGCGGCATGGTCGACGGCGAGGATGGCGGCGAGACCCGCAAGCGCAAGGCCGCAGACCGTCAGGCCGGGGATTCCGCCCCACGCAAAGAACGCCGTGAGCCCCGCCAATCCCGCCCCGCCGCCCCGCGCGGCACTTCCGGCGGAAGGCGCAGGCATCAGGGAAGATAAGGCAGTGTTAAAATAATAAAGCTCCGTTCTGCCGATCAATGCGCGGGACGGAGCTTTTTTATGTCGCCTGATAATTCGCGTCTGCTCTTCTCAGCAGGTATATCCGGCTTCGTTCAGGACGTAAGCGTCGTGGTCCTGGGAAAGTAATCCTGCATTCGGATCGGCAAGGTGCGATTCGTCGCGGTGCGGATAGCGCTTCCAGTCCAATCCATTCTCGGTTTCCGTGAAGGCCTCGGTTGCCCCGGCAGATTTCAGATAATCCAGCAGTTCCTTTTTCATGGCATCCTTGCTGGGGCGCAAAAATCCGATCCCTGCCTTGTTGACGGATTCGCCGGGGTCGGTAAGGCGGTCGAAGAGGAATTCCCTGTCGTCGCCGGCGGAGTATATGTATTTCCATTTCTCGCTTACCGACATGTATATGGCTCTCTCCCCTTTCTGGTATTGCGAGAAGACCGTATCCCGGTTGGCGTCCCCCTTCGCGAGGGCGGAGAGGTCAACCCCTTCCATCGCAACGTCATCGCAGGGTGATCCGGAGGCCGCGAAGATTGTGGGCATGAAGTCCACAAGGCTTGCAGGGGCGGAACTGATCTTGCCAGCTTCGAAGCGTTCCGGATACCTGACAATCAGGGGCACGCGCGATGAGGCGTCATGCATGCCGCGCTTGCCGAAGCAATTATAATCGCCAAGGTACTCGCCGTGGTCGGAGCTGAAAATGATGAGCGTGTTATCCAGTTGCCCCTTCTCCTCCAGCGCCGAAAGGATGCGCCCGATCTGGAAGTCGACGAAGGAGATGCAGGCGTAATAATAGGCTTTCATGCAGCGCAGAAGGTTCCTGTCTATCCCCTGATCGCGATACTTGTAGCGGTTCTGTCTGCGGTTGACCCATGTGTGGGTGCTTTCGCAATTATCGGGAACGAATGGATAGGGCATCATCGCGGCGCGGTAAAGTTTGTGCCACGGCTTGGGCGGGCAGAACGGCGGGTGGGGATGGATAAAACTTGAGAATAACATCCACGGCCGCTGGCCGGAGGAATTCTCCTTTATGAAATCGACACTCCTGTCGCCAAGCCACTGGCTGGGGTGGGACGCGGCGTCGTGCAATGAGGGCTGGGGAATATAATACATCTCTCCGCGCGTTCCCTGCGGTTCGTCATAGTCGAGGCCATTATCCTTGAGATAACGGCAGTAGTCGTCAACCTCCGGGTCAGAGCAGCACTCTTCCTGAATCAGGCGCATGTCGAATCCGCGTTTCTCCAGCTTGTTCGGTAGGAAGTGGCACTTGCCGATGGAGGCGGTAAAGTATGACTCGCGCGAGAGAATTGCGGGAATGGATTTGCCGTTGTCGGGCGGCATTGCGCCGTTGTCATAAAGCCCCGTGGTTTGTGGATATTGGCCGTAGTGCATGCAGCAACGGGCGGGTACACATACCGGCGAGGGGGAGTGGCAGTTGACGAACGCCGTCCCTTCGGCGACCAGCCGGTCAAGGTTCGGGGTCTTGATGACAGGGTTGCCCAAGGCGTGGATGGTGTCGGCTCTCTGCATGTCGGTGAAGATTATGAGTACGTTGGGTTTGCTTTTCATCCTTCTCTCCATTAATATTGATATGAGCTTTGATGTAAATGAATATACATCGGTAATAGTGCTTTAAAATATAAATAACAGACTATGTATATTGAGATAAGATTATGGCGGTAGAACTACTGATAAGTGAGGTCGCGCCCGAGATCCGGGGGGCGAATTATTTCGACACCGAGAGCGTTGCCCTCGGGCCGCGCTGGAATTATGCCTACCAGCTTTTTTATGTTTTCAGGGGGGAGGGGAGCGCTGTGATCTGCGGGACGCCTTATTCCCTCGAGCCTGGCTTCCTGACCATTTACGGTCCAGGGCAGGTACACGAGTTCCGCAACACTGGGCGCTCCGCGATGGCTGTGGGCACTATAAACTTTTCGTGGCGGCGGGAGCCGCCGAGACGGATGGCGATGGGCAACCGTTCGCTTACATCAATGCCCGCCGATTTCAAGAATCTCTCCGACCCTCTTTATCGTATCGAAGGCCTGCCCGAATTCCCTTTTGCTCTCGTTCTGCCGAAAGACAGGCGTGGCGGTATTGAGCACCGCCTTCGAGGTTGCGGCACCTCTTTCCGCAAGTTCAGCGATCCGGCCATGACACTGAAATACAAAGCCGCACTGCTCGAAATACTCTTCGACATGGTCGCTTATTTCAGGGAATCTTCCGGCGAGGGGCGGCATCACGCGCTGGACGCTCTTCGGCGTTTTGTCTACGAGAAATACGAACGGCAATTATCGCGAGCCGACGCCGCAAGGGCGTCCGGGATCAGCGAGAGCCACCTGACAACCCTGTTGCGCAAGGAACTGGGGACCAACTTCACCGATTTCCTTACCCGCGTGAGGATGGAGGCGGCCATGGAGCTTCTGCAGTTCAGCGATTTATCTGTAAAGGAAATCGCCGCCCGCTGCGGCTTTGCCGACTATAATTACTTCGTAGCCCGCTTCAGGAGTCTTTACGGCAGCCCGCCCGGAAAGTGGCGGTTGAGGTGAGATGCGGCGGGGATTGCATGACGGTGTGCCTGCGCCGGAAAATTACCTGTCGAAACGCCGAGTTTTCATGTATCCTGTTGTTGCTGGGGGAGGGGATTTTGCGAAAGGATTGCACCCATGAGCAGCACCGATGAACCCGAGGTCGGCATACCGGAGATAGACCGCCAGCACGCCGAAATTTTCTCCCTTCAAAACAAGATATGCGGGCTTCTTGAAGAAGGGGCAGGGCAGGATAGGCTCATGCCGGAGATGGACCGTTTATCCGAAATTATGGATGCCCATCTTTTATATGAAGTAGGGATGATGGAGCAGGCGGAGTATGACGAGCTTGAGGGGCATGCCAAGCGGCACGAGGCTGTTCGGGAAGCTTTCGCGCGCGTTGCCGAAAAAATCCGCCGTGACGGGGCGGGCCCCTTCAACCTTGCCGCATTCCGTATAGACGTGGTTGAAACATTTTGCGCTCATGTTATAAACTGCGACCAGAAAATGGCCCATGAGCTTGGTGAAAGTTCGGCGTAGGCTTTTGGATGCGTTTTCGAGGAGGTTGCTGCTTAGCGGCTTGCGACGATGATGCGTGCGATTCTGCCCAGTCCCGAGTGCTCGCTGACTCTGGCAAGCTGCTCCTTCATCAGTATGGAGAGCACTTTCCCGTTATCGGACGCCGAGAGGGCGATATCTGTCAGGGTGCCGATATAGAGGCTGGCCGCGATCTGGGCTACCTTCGAGAGGTCGATCACGATGTTGAGATTGACCGATTTCATCAATTCGGCCGCGCCTTTCTTGAATTCGCTACGCGAATCAATATCAAGCACACCACTGACCCTGAGCACCGAAATATCCTTGCCGGGAATGTCTTCCACTGCCCAATCGCACACTATATCCATAGTATTATCGGACATAATCTTTCCTTTTTTGTATAATCCCTAATCTGCCGACAACAATCTTAACGAAATTTATGCGGATTACGAATAAAAAATTAGTTTTTTTGGGAGAATGATAGCCACTTTTCGCAGACAATAACAGCCGGTTTGTATATAATGTATTAATCCTATTTCAAGAAAAGCCTTGTCGGGCGCTATGAAAGTGGCTAAACTCGCCCTTTTCGATTTTCGTTCGGAGTTGGCGCCTGGCTGGCGTGTATTTCCCGCCCCGGCAGGGCATGTCTCCGGGGCTGACGACTGTTTGAGGGGTTTGCTTGTCTTTTTTGCGTAAAGTTATCCTGTTCCTGATTCTCGGCTGCGTTTTTGCGGCTGGCGGGTGTGATATCTCGGATATCCAGCTCCCGTGGGAGCCCCTCCCGGCCACGCCGGAGGCGGCCAGTAAGGATGGCAAGCTTCCCGCTCCGGGTAAGCTTGTCGCGCAGTCCCTCGACAGCAGGGCTTATTTTACCAGCATGGTGGCCAAGGCCGGAATGCGGATCATAGACCGGAAGAATGACTTCGGCCTCTCGGTCAACACCGATATCTTCGCCGGTTCCTCCCCCGACAGGCTCCGCATCCAGGCGACCAAAGCCAGCATCGAAGCTTTCGACGCGGTCATTGTGGGCGATGACATAATGTTTTACGTCAAGCGCCGCCGCACCCTTTACGAGGGCAAGGTGGCTGACCTCGATAACGAAGAGAGCGTAAGCATCCGCCCCAACGAGATTCTTGAAAATCTTCTCCAACCCGACATGCACCTCGGTGCGCGCGAGTGGAAGATCGTGAGCCCGCGCGAGAAATTCCTGGAAATCGGCGACGCGGTTGTGCTTGAAGAGAAGAAGCGGGGCGACCACTGGAAACTTTATATCGAACCGAGCAGTTTTCTCATTCTCGCCGTGGAGAAAATTGACGCCAAAGGCGCTGTCTCTTTCGTGAAGACGTACGACAGGTACCGTGAGCTGATCCAGACGATTAAGGGCAAGAAGACGAGGAAGTGGTATCCCTTCCGGGTAAAACTGGAATGGCCTCTCGACGAGCGCTCGGTCGAGATCAAGTTCCGCTCGATCGAACCCGAGGCCGTTCTCACTGACGATATGTTCCTTCTCGCGGTTCCCGAGCGCACCCGCGCCAAGCCTATAGGGCAGGTGAGGGTGGAGAGCGACAAGATTTCGGATGTTGAGAAAGACGCTCCGGATGAGGATGAAGCTCCAAAGCCAGGTGCGAAGTAGTTTTGCTCAGCAAATATTTTGAATAACCATAAAACCGCCCAGCGCGGTTTTTATCAATTAATAAATACGCTATTACTGCAATGAAAGGACACCAGGTCCAGGATGCGTCCCCATACGAAACTTCTCGAATTTATCGCACGGATCTCATGCCGCAGGTATAAGCTGGTCCTCTGTGTTGCGGCAACATTGACTGTTCTCTCTCTTCTTCCTCCGCTCATGATCGGGATGCACTTCGCTTTTGATATCTCCAAAATGCTTCCGCAGGAGATTCCCGCTGCCCGCGCTTTCACCAAAGCGGTGGTTGATTTCGACAGCGTCGACGAGGCGGTGGTTGTTTTCCGCCTCATGGATGGCATGGGGCAGGTGGATGATGTTGGCCGTGTGGCCGAGAAGATCGCCGAGCGCCTGCGGGAAGACGAGAATATCAAATCCGCTTTCTGCCGCAAGTTCAACGAAAAGTAAAAAGACTATCTCCTTGAGGAGCAGCTTCCGCGCCGCGGCCTTCTCCTGCTTGGGCATGATGACGCCGAGAGGGTGAAAGAGCTTCTGGAGCCTGCGCGCATGCGTTCGTCGATCCGTCGCACCAAGCGCCGCCTGATGGACTCCGGCTCGGCCGGGGGCGAGAC
>JAFGWW010000107.1 GCA_016936955.1 Planctomycetota bacterium
CCTGCACATGCTCGGCATGCACGGCACGGCCTATGCCAATTACTCGGTCACCAACTGCGACCTGCTTATCGCGGTCGGTGCACGCTTTGACGACAGAATTACGGGCAAGATTTCTGCCTTCGCCCCCGAAGCGAAAATCATCCACATTGATATTGATCCGACTTCGGTCAGTAAGAATATCCGGGTCGACATCCCCGTGGTCGGTGACGCAGGAAAGATTCTGAAAGACCTCGTTCCGCAGCTCAAGAAGCAGCCGCGCAAGGAATGGTTCGCCCAGATCGACAAGTGGAAAAAGGATTTCAAACTTAAGTACGACGAAAAAGGCGTCAAGCCCCAGTATATACTTGAGGAGATCTACAAGCTCACCAAGAGCAAGAAGACAATTATCTGCACCGAGGTCGGACAGCATCAGATGTGGTCTGCTCTGTTCTATACCTTTACCAAGCCGCGCACTTGGGTCTCGTCTGGCGGACTTGGCACCATGGGCTTCGGCCTTCCCGCCGCCATGGGAGCGCAGATTGGCAAGCCCGACCACCTTGTCTTCAACATCGCGGGTGACGGTTCAATCCAGATGAATATTCAGGAATTGACCACCATCAAGAACCACAACCTGCCGATCAAGACCGTTATCCTCAATAACGGCTACCTCGGCATGGTTCGTCAGTGGCAGGAACTCTTTTACGACCGCCGCTACGCGCAGACGAATCTCGACAATAACCCGGACTTCGTCAAGGTTGCCGAGGCTTTCGGCGTCAAGGGCTTCAGAATTACCAAGAAGTCAGAGGTGGAGAAAGTTCTCAAGGAGGCGATCGCTTACAAGGGGCCAGCGGTCATCGACGTCCATATCGACCGCGAAGAGAACGTCTTCCCCATGGTTCCCGCTGGTGAGGCTATTGACCGCATGATCGGCGGAATGGCCTGAGGCATTTTTGAAATCTACGGCCATGCCGTTTAGATAAAGGAGAATTTGATGCGCCACATTATTTCGGTTATTGTCGAGAATAAACCTGGCGTCCTGTCCCGCGTCTCGAATCTTTTCAGCGCCCGCGGGTTCAACATTGAGAGCCTCGCCGTTGGCGAGACCGAAGACCCCAACCGTTCGCGTATGACCATCGCTGTGGCTGGCGATGAGAATGTTCTCGAGCAGGTTCGCAAGCAACTCAGCAAGCTTATCGATACCATCAAGGTCACTGATTTTTCCGATATTCCGTTTATCGAACGCGACCTTGTCCTGATAAAGCTCAAGATCGTTCCCGCCAAGAGGAGCGAGATTATCGAGATCGCAAACATCTTCCGCGGTAAGATCGTCGACGTTAGTGAGCGCACCCTCACAAT
Source organism: Planctomycetota bacterium (assembly GCA_016936955.1). Taxonomy (GTDB): domain Bacteria; phylum Planctomycetota; class SZUA-567; order SZUA-567; family SZUA-567; genus JAFGWW01. The sequence continues at coordinate 1,336 of JAFGWW010000107.1, forward strand.
CGAGGCCTCCGGCACCGAAGAGAAGGTCAACGCGCTTATCAAGACCCTTCGCCCCTACGGTATTTCCGAGATGGCCCGCACGGGCAGGATCGCCATGAAACGCGGTTCCGGCGAGTAAACGATATTTTCAGGTGAACCCATCAACGGGGGCAGTCTTTACTGTCCCCGTTTTTGCCGGCAGGCGCACGATGCTCAAATTCTTTCTCAAAACTTTCGGCTGCAAGACCAACCAGTACGAGCTTCAGGGGATACGTGAATCCCTCTTTACGTCAGGTTTTGCCGAGGTGCAGAGCGCAGCCACCGCCGACGTTGCGATAGTAAACACCTGCGCAGTAACCACCCGCGCCGACGCGAGCTGCCGCAACGCCATCCGCTCTATCAACCGCGAGAATCCGAATGCGCGTATTGTCGTAACTGGCTGCTGCGTCGATCTTGAGCAGGACTGGATCAGACAATTGGAATGCGTCTGGCTCGCGATCCCCAACGGCAAGAAGCATGGCATCGGCAAAACTATAGCCCGGCATTTTGAAGAGGACTCCCCTTCCCTTTCCGATATCGCTTCCGACCGCTTTGCACTGCACATAAGCAAGTTTGAGAACCATACCCGCGCGTTCATAAAGATTCAGGACGGCTGCGACAATTACTGTTCTTATTGCACCATCCCTTACGCAAGAGGCATACCCGAAAGCCGCCCACTATCAGAGATCATGGAGGAAGGCAAACGACTTGTCGAGTCTGGCCACCGCGAACTGGTTCTAACCGGAATAAACATCGGCAAATATGGGCATAACGACGCGAAGCTCTGTGATGTTGTCTCCGGGCTCGGGAATGTGGAAGGCTTGCTTCGCCTGCGCCTCGGTTCTGTTGAGCCGCAGAACGTAACGGAAGAGCTTTGCCTCGCCGTCCGGGACAGCGCAACCGCCTGCCTGCACATTCACATCCCGCTTCAGAACGGCGACGATACTATCCTGAAAAAAATGAACAGGCATTACGACACCGCCTTTTTCAGGGAACGGGTAGAGATGGCGCGCTCGATAATCGACACCCCCTCAATAACGACAGATATAATCGTCGGCTTTCCTGGGGAGGGAGAGAAAGAGTTCGCAAGCACTATCAAATTTTGCCGGGAGATCACCTTTGCCCGCACCCACGTCTTTCTATTCTCCGCCCGCCCAGGGACTCCGGCATATGAACTTAAACAGACTTCCACGAACCGAGAGATAAGCGCGAGGCGAGATGAACTCATTCAGCTCTCCGATGAGATGGCCGCGAATTACGCAGCCTCTTTTATCGGAGCAACCGAGTCTATTCTTATAGAAGAGCACTGCGACAACCTTGCCGCCGGTTATTCTTCCCGTTATCTGAGGACAGAAATCGAGTCGGATAAAGATCTCAAGGGGGAGTGTGTGGATGTACTAATTACCGGCGCTGAGGGGGCAGTCCTGCACGGCCGGGCTGCAAAGTAGAATTCCCTTGCGGTTGCCCCCTGCCCTGCGTAGACTTTTATTTCCTGATTAATAGACATGCGTTACGTTCAAGGTTTGATAATGAGAAGATACCTGCTCACAATCATTCTTATTGCATTCGCCTCCGCAGGCTGCAATCCGACGATCGTTTACCGGATCGATACCGGCATTGCGCCCGATGGATCATGCTACCGTAAGGCTATAATCAAGGGCAAGCCTAACGAAAAAACGCCAACCCAGACGGTGAAGATCAAGGATTACCTAGAGCTTCCCCAAGCTGACCTGTACGAGACATTTGTCTTGACGCCAAACCAGCTTATCCTTGGTGGCCGCTTCGACTCACCCGACCAGATGCCGCAGGATTTTGTCAAACTAACCCCTTATACCGACAAGCGCGCCGAGAATAACGTCCAGTTCCGCAGGATCGATCTCGTCCTGATTCAGGTCATGGACTTCGAGGAAAAGTTCTCCGATATTGTTAACCGCAAAACGGCCGAAGAGTCTCTGGACAAACTTGTAAACATGGTGGTGGACGAGGCGATGGTTGCGGCAAATGACCTTTACGGCTCGGAGTACGACCTCACCGGCGCGAGGATGTATCTTAAAGAGCAGCTTCCCGCTCTGGCGCTGGAGTTATATGCAAGGCTATGGGAAATACGCAGAGCCAAGCGCGGCGGCATCTCCTTCCTCGGCGAGAGTACGGAGTGGCGCAGGGTTATTTCGGATATTGCGCTCAAGTTCGGCGTTAAGATCACCCCAAGCTTCTCTGATGATAAAGAGAAGGAAAATCGTGAGGCTATCGGCAAGTTCGTTGCCGGAAAGCTTGAAGAGCTTACTTCATCAAAGAAAGCCGACGCCAAGCCCCTCCGCGCAGATTTCATAGGATCAAAGGAAGACAGGGAAAAGTTCCTTACCGCCTTGCAGGAAAGCATCAAGCGCCGCCACGGGTCGACCAAGGCCTTTACCGACAAGATCGAGAAAATCCTTCCTGAGGTTTTCGGGGCTTTCATGATCAGTGATTTCTCGCCACTGCCGACCAACCCGCATTTTGACATTCAGGCGCGTCTAGCCCTTCCGGGTCATGTTGTGCAGACCAACGGACTCCGCGATATTGATGGGCGCATACTCTGGTCTTTCGACGACCGGGAGATGTCACTTACCGGTTATTCCATGTGGGCCCGTAGCCTGGTAATCAACAACGACATGATCCGCGCACTGGGCCTGAAGGGCTTCCCGGGGCATATCACTACGGTAGAGTATTTCTTCCAGATATTCCGCACAAGCTCACCACACGAGATTAACGAGGAACTGGCTGATCTCCTGCGCGAATGCGTAAAGGAGAAATCGCTTGAACCTCTCAAGCGTGCTACGTTGTCAGACAGCGAAGTTGAAAGCAAAAAACGACTGACAGCTTCTGCGAAAAGCCTTTATTCCCTTCTCAAGCGTTACGCACCAGCCGAGTCAGAGGAGATGGAACCCGAACTGCCTCATGAAGACAAGGCACCGGAGATAGACGACACCGACAACCTTGACGCTCCCGGTAAATGATAAGGAGACGCCAATGCGCGTGGGAATACTCGGCGGAACCTTTGACCCCCCTCATCTCGGACACCTCAATATGGCTTTATCCGCCCTTGAGAGCGGACGTGTCGAACGCGTTATCATGATTCCAACGCGCATCCCTCCACATAAAGAGCGCCCCGGTATCTCGCCCGCTAACGATCGCCTTGAAATGGCCAGATTGCTTGTCGAGGAACACGCGAATATCTCCGTTTCTGATATGGAGATTAAGCGGGAGGGCCGCAGCTATAGCATCGACACTGTATCGCAACTTAAGAGGGAAAACCCGACAGATGAATTTTACCTGATTATCGGCGGGGATATGGCCCGCGAGTTTCCCACATGGAAAGACGCGGAAAAGCTTTCCGAATTGGCTGAACCCCTGATAATTGACAGACCCGGGAGCAGGGTTGGTTTAATTGATGCCGAATTTGAAGGGTCAGGCAGTTTTATGCAGAAGTTCATACCCCGCAATCTTGTCCCATCCGCAATGTTGGATATTTCAAGCACAGAAATCAGAGACCGAGCCAAGAGCGGTTGCGATATCACTGCGATGGTTGGCAAGCGCATTTCAGATTATATAAAGCAGCACAGGCTTTACAACTGAAACAAGCATCGTTGCTCTAGTTACTCTTCCGGCTTTTCACGCCACTTTTCCAGCATCGGCCTGCGTGGTCGCCTTATTGGCTGAGGATTGTTATTATCACCGTCAGGTCCACGCATATTTTCCGGTCTGTCCATTGGCTGGTGGCGCGGCGGGATGGCTTCAACAAATTCGCCTGCTCCGCTGATTTCTTTTACTTCTATGACCGTGAATTCTGTCGGACAGCCAAGGGTTACAAGCCCGAGTATCGACTTGCGGCCCATATACAGGCGCGGCGGAAGCTTTGCGTCAGCTTTTTCCGCTTCCGTCTTTATTTCTTTCACAAGAACTGAGTCGATGTAGATTTCAACATGAGTCTTGCGGACCTTGACGATTGATTCGTGCTTTTTATCAAATTCAAAGTGCAATCCTGCCGGTAATTCCAGAGGCAGATTCTCGCCGCCATTGAATCCTGCAAGGCCGAAAGCAATGTTATCCTGCGCGCCCATTACGAGGCCAGTCTGCCCTTTCTCGCATGGGAAAAGCTGGACAACACCTTCGGGGCGCTCAAGCCGCCGGAATACAAGACGAAAGTCATATTCGCGTGGTGGAATGTATGGTATCTGCAGTTTGGCGAACTCATAATTGTCTGACGTAATGGTTTTGTCGTCTCCCCACCAGCGTCCGTCAAGAGTACACCGCCCCGCTTCTATATGAGGGATCATGTTTATGATTTTACCAGTTGAGGGAACATCAGGCGGTGGGACATCATTCTGTGCGGGCTCCGGCCTGCTTGGTGGCGGAGGGGGTGGAGGGGGTGGAGTCTGTTCCGGAACTTTCGCTGTCTGAACAGGCACGGGCGGCCGTTGAACATCGTTTTTCGCTTTATCATCACCTCCGGATAAATAAACACCGATCGCGATGCCAGTAATAAGGATAATCGCGCCGATTCCAGCAACGAGCGGGATTGCATTATTGCGTTTAGTCTCGATCTTCTGGCCCGTGGCGCGCATGCGCCTTGAAGATTTACGCCCCTTACCTTGAATTGACGAGACTTTTTTCATGGTGCCTGGTCTTGCATCGACAGCCATAGACTTATGCGGCATCAACTGGGAGGCGACCGTGTTCTGGCCGGTTCGCGCGCGATTCAAATCGTCAATCAGCTCGGAGGCTTTCTGATATCTGTCCGCCGGATCTTTCGCCATGCATTTTTTAATTATGCCCGCAATGTTCTCCGGCACCGAGGGGTTGATGCTTCTGACATCCGGGATATCATCCTGCATGTGCTTTGTCAATATTTTATAAATTGACTGGTCGTCGAAGGGAACCCTACCCGCAACCATCCTGTAAAACATGCAGCCCAGCGAGTAAATGTCCGAGCGGTGGTCGGCGCTTCGTGCGTCGTTTGCCTGTTCAGGTGACATATAATGGGGCGTTCCCATCGCCATTCCGCTCTGGGTTACGCTTAATTCGTCTTCGGTCTGCTTGGCTAGCCCGAGGTCGGCCAGTTTAACCACGCCTTTCTGGTCGATCATCACATTGTCCGGCTTAATATCGCGATGAACGATATTGTTCTCCCGGGCAAGTTCAAGGGCATTACAAGCCTGAATGATAACATCGATTGCCGATTCGGGAGCCATGGCCTGCTTGCGGTCTAGTACATCCTGAAGGCTTTCACCGTCCACAAAATCCATGACGATGAAATTAAGGCCCCGCTCCTGCCCGACATTCATCACGCCGACAATATTGTGGTGCTTGAGCCTTGCCGCCGCTCTCGCCTCGCGGACAAATCTGTCGACCGCGGTCTGGTTGGCGCTGGCGAACTGGGGAGGGAGTATCTTTACTGCTACAGGAATATCAAGGGCAAGGTGGTGGGCGAGGTAAACCGCCCCCATACCGCCCTGCCCCAGTTTTTTCTCAAGCCGGCACCCGCCGATAAGCTCTCCTATCAGATCGTCCTTCTTGGCTCCTGAAGACTTACCGGTGATAACGGTCGGCGGTGTTGGCTTGCCCGGGTTGGAAGGCTTGACGATAGTCTGTGCGCTTCCGTGTACGGCAAAAACCTCGCCGCACTTTCTGCACGTGATCATCCGGTCCGGAGCCACAGAGCCCTTGACCTTATATGCAGCCTGACATTTCGGGCATGATACGTTAATTACATCCATCTGGTATTCTCATATAGAATCACAATGCACCTATTATTTCCTGCGGGGAGGAAGAGCCCAATCCCGACAGCTTATGAATAGCATCCTTAACCGGATAAGCCTTGGTGCCAATCATAAGGTAGAATTCGTTCGCCTTCTTCCGGTCGTCACCGAACTGTTCTTTCGCCCACTCGCTTGTCCTGCCCATGCCGAGAGCCCTCTCCATCACGGTATGGCCATAAAGTATATAGGCCCCGTTCTTGAAGTCTTCGGCGTAAGAAGCCATCTCTGGCGCATCAAAAGTGTCGACAAATTTAAGGCCGTAGTTGTTCATCTCGGTTCCGATAGAGAAGATGAGGTCTCTCCTTCTTGCTCCTTCAACAATCTCGGCGAACTTGGCGACTTTCTTCGACTTTGCTGCAGGATCGGATATATTCCAGTTGCGGTCGGGAATAATATTCAGGGCAAGACAGCCGTGGGCGAGGAAATAGTCAAGCCACGCTTCCACATCCGCTTCGCCGTCGGTTGTTCCGTCAAGCCACGCCATGCAGGGAATTGCCTTGCAGTCGAGTATCATGCGGGTCACGTCCGCCAGTGGCGGGAAGGTGCTATCGTCAGGCTGCACATATCCAACACCGCCCTTTTTCATAAGTTTGGAGCGGATCGTGTTCCGCAGGGCGGCGGCATCTCCGACTAGCTTATCTGCTTCAATAACAGCAATCCCCAGCTTTTCAGACCAGAAACCGGCAAGTTCCTTTGCATTACCGAAGATGGCTCTTGCTTTCTGGTCGAGGGCGGCAAGAAGGTGGCGCTCGGTTGCATTGCCGCCGGGAGTAAGGGGGATGACGTCTTTTTCATAATCGAGTTCGAGCGGCGCGAGAGCCGGCATTATGCGCGCAAGCATCGCTTCATTGCGGGCGCGGGCCTGATTGCGCATGGCCTTGATTGTTTTAAATGCTTCTGATGATTCATCAGGCATGCGGGTAAAGCCGGTGCCCATATAATAATTGACGCCCGGTTCGCCGGGAGAGTTGAGAACCTTGTCGGCGTAGTCTGCGACAAAAACGCGAGATTCCAGAGCCGCAACCGCCCTGACGTTGAGTGCGTCGCCAGCGCGGAAAAGCTCTTCCATCGCGTCAAGGACGTCGAAATCGACCGAACCAACAACGTCAAGCCCCTGCTTTTTACCCTCCCAGACAATTCCGGACGGGGAGAAGTCTTCTGCATTGAATGAATGAAAGGTGTGCAGGTGGGTGTTAATCCAGCCTGTCAGGGGTTTTACGGTGATCTCGCCCTTTTCGATCAATCCGGCCAGTTTTCCCAGCCCCTCAGCCCGTTTTTTTGCGTCAAAGCTGTTAAGTTCCTGCTCGATACTGTCAATACCGTCCGCCATGGAGAGACTCCTGTCATCATATGTGATATTATAATTTACGCAGGATAACGATGTTTATACCATTTTCCTCGACCTTTTAAAATCTTTTTATTGCCCCTTTTAGCATCTTTGAATTATCAGGAATTGTTTGTTTCCCAAACAGCGTTGACAGGATAAATGCATTAACATAAACTATTACAATTCCTTAACATCCGCAGTTTTCAAGTGAGCTTTTTTAATGGCAATACCAAACAGAAGAAAAACCCGTACCGTCAACGTCGGCCCCGTGAGTCTGGGCGGTGAGCACCCTATTGTTGTCCAGACCATGACCAAAGCCAAACCGGAGGACATCGCGGGTAACCTGCGGCAGATCGAGGAAGCTGTCGAGCACGGGTGCCGCATCGTCCGTTCCGCCATCCCCTCGGTCAAGCATCTCGACTCTTTTGCCGAACTTGTACGCAAAAGCCCGGTTCCGGTGGTGGGCGATATCCATTTCGATTATCGCATCGCAATCGGCGCGCTCAAGGCCGGTGCGGCCAAAATCCGCATCAACCCCGGCAACATGGGCGAATGGGACAGGATTAATGAGATAATCGATGTTGCAAAAGAGCGCGAAGCCGCTATCCGCATAGGCGTCAATTCCGGTTCGATCAAGCATAAGAATGCCGATGATGAACGCGATATCGCAACCGCTTTGGTCGAAGAGGCTCTGGAATATGTCGGCAGGTTCGAGGAGAGAGGTTTTTCGAATATCGTCCTCTCCCTGAAATCACCGGAACCCTCAGATACGGTAAGTATTAACCGGCTTGTTGCGGGTAAATGCGATTATCCCCTCCATATTGGCCTGACCCACGCCGGACGCGAGGAAGACGCTTACCTCAAAAGCGCCATAACTCTCGGCGCACTCATCATGGACGGCATCGGCGACACGATTCGCCTCTCCTTTACTGGCGCGCCGGTTCGAGAGGTAATTGCGGGGATGAGCATCCTGCGCGCGGCAGGGATAATTCATGACAGGATTGAGCTTATCTCATGCCCCACCTGCGGACGCTGCTCGATTGATCTCAAGGCGCTTGCGAATAAGGTCTGGGAGCGGATAAAAGACGTAAAAGCCCCACTCAAGGTGGCTGTCATGGGCTGCGAGGTGAACGGCCCAGGCGAAGCAAAGGAAGCCGATATCGGAATAGCCGCTGCGGGCGGGCGGGTATCAATTTTCATCAATGGCGAAAAGACCGATACGGTTGACGAGGATACGGGGCTTAATATTTTACTCAACAAAATCAGGGAAATGTCGGGCACAGACAAATAAGGGGAAGGTCATGAGGCGTAATTTAGTCATTGCGGCGGCGGTTCTGTTTCTCGTATCGGGCTCTGCCCTGTACGCTCGGGATGACGCGCAGGAGAAAGTATATTTCGAGCGTTCGTCAAAGTCCTACAGCGAATACCGCACACGGCTTGAGGGTAATTTCGGCCAATATAAAATTGCTATCCCCGAAGCTCTGCAAAAGGCATGGGAAGAAACGGATAAGAAAATCGTAATCTATACGGACAAGCTTGGCGGGGATATGGATGGCAAGACGCGGGAGGAATACAATCAGTTCCGCAATCTTCTGGGGAATCTACGCTCCTGCCTCTACCCTATCGAGCAATCTGTTCAGCTTCTGGGTAACGCCGAAACGACATTCAAGACCTTGAGCTATACCGAGGATTATAAGAAGTACCGTGAATTTCTTCAGGCAAAGCTCGACTCTGAGATCGAGCACTTTACAACAAGCCTGAAGGATGGAAAGTACAACCACCGCTATAGCCGCAAGACGGAAGTACTCAGCCAGCTCTACAATCTCCTTCTCAACTCCCAGCTCAATGCCGCATCCACCCTGCTCAAATATCCGGCCCTGAAAGGCGACCCGGTGGTTGAGGAATACATAAGCTTCTGCAAAGACTTTTCAGCCCAGCGCAAAGCCGACGTCGAGAAGGTCGAGGCTATGGGCGAGAAAGATAATGATGACCTCAATAAAATCTATCGCGCCACGTCTAATATTAACTCCGTATTCTACTCATGGAACAGCCTGCTGAACGTCGCATACGATATGAAGCGCAGCGAGGAGCAGTATAAGGACATTATCGATACTGCGTCTTACAAAAGTTACCTGGAAGCCTGCACAAACGAAATGGCAACGCAGAGGGAGTATATCGCACTTCTGCTCAAGCCAGAAGAAGGGCGCGAATATCAGGAGCTTTCAAGGCTGACAAGAGAGAAGACCTATCAGGCAGCAAATGCCCGGTCCCAGGCAAGGAACTACTTGAGCCGCACACAAAGCATTGCAAACCAGAGCAAGGAAATCGAGCGTTATATCAAAGATCTGCCGGAGGAGAAGCAGGCTGAACTGAAGGCGCGCATGAAGAAAGCCATTGATGAATGCGACCAGGCTTTCGCAGCCGCCAACAAGGCCAAGAAAGATAACCAGCGCCACAGATCAATCGAAAGCATTATCGCCGAGGGAGAAGGCGAGATCAAAATGCAGGAGATACGCAATATCGTCGAGGATGCCCGTTTTGAAGCCGATTTCCAGCGCTATCGCAGCAAATGGGCGAAGCATAAAGACAGCCCTGAACTTCAGGAAAGCATAAAGGCCTTTGAAGATAAGGTCGCCGAGTTCAGAAAGAATATCGAGGAGAAGCGCAAGGCTGAAATTCTCTCACGAAAGCTTTACACCAGAAGTGAACTCCTCAACATGAAAGCTGATCTTACCGATGGCATTGCAGACAAGATTTCCGACGTTGCTTTCGATGTGAAGGATAAAATCGACGATCTTGCCGACGAGGTAATGGAAAAAGCCAATACCGCAGACAGAAAAGCGGAGGCAGAGAAACTTCAGGAAGAGGCAGATAAAATCCCGGAAGAAGATCCGGTGGATGACGAAGAGGTATTCTGAGCATCACATATTGCATACGTTAATAAGCGCATGAGTGCGAAGGATGTCCCCTTGCAGTGAACAGTAAATACAGCAAAATATTGGACACACAATTATAATGAAGAAAATTGCACTGCTCGGGGCGACCGGCTCTATCGGAACCAGCACACTGGATGTTGTCAGGAAATATCCCGACAGGTTCACCCTCGTTGCCGTTTCTGCCGGTAATAATTCCGATCTCATGTCGAAAATAATCGAGGAATTCAAGCCCCGATTCGCCGGCCTTGCAGATTCCGGTCAGGCGGAGGCACTTCGCGCCAGACATTCGAGCGCGTGCACCATTTTTGGCGGCAACGATGCGTCACGAAATGTTATCCGTGAGTGCGACGCCGACATCTGCGTTTCCGCAATCGTTGGCCATGCCGGGCTTCTGCCGACCATTGACGCAATAGAAAAAGGCATGGACATCGCCCTTGCCAACAAGGAAACCCTCGTAGCGGCAGGAAAACTGGTTATCGACCGGCTCAAGAGCGGGCAGCGTATCCTCCCAGTCGACTCCGAACACAGCGCAATATTCCAGTGCCTTGAATGTGGCAAGCGTGATTCGGTAAATTCTATAATCCTTACCGCCTCGGGAGGCCCATTCCGTGGCAAAAGCCGGGCTGAACTTGAATCGGTCACTGTCAAAGACGCCCTGCAACACCCAACATGGAGCATGGGCAGCAAGATCACCGTTGACTCCGCGACCCTTGCGAACAAGGCGCTTGAAGTTATTGAAGCGCATTGGCTTTTCGATATGCCTTTCGAAAAAATCGGGGTGCTTGTTCACCCGCAGTCTATCGTCCATGGCATGGTGGAATTCTGTGATGGCTCGCTGATTTCCCACATGTCCCGCCCCGATATGCGCGCGCCCATACAATATGCCCTCTCCTACCCGGAGCGGCTTGACGGACATAAACCCTGCCCCACGCCCGAGATGCTCTCCGGGCTGTGTTTTGAGGAGCCGGACAATGGAGCATTTCCCATGCTGGAGCTGGGAATAACCGCAGGAAAGGCCGGAGGGCTAATGCCTGCCGCATTTTCTTCGGCAAATGAGGAGGCGGTAAAGCTTTTCCTTGAAGAACGTCTCCCGTTCAATAGAATTGATACACTGGTCAATGCCGCAATGGCTGACATAAGCAATAATAGCGACCCCGTAATCGAGGATATCCTTGAGGCCGAACAGACGGCACGGGAGTCAATACATCGGAGGTTTTCTGAATGAGTGCTTACATGGATTCAGTTGGCAGCATTGTTGCCGTTATTCTCGCGTTTTCCGCGCTGGTTTTTGTCCACGAACTGGGGCACTTTCTGGCCGCTCTCGCGGTCGGGGTCAGGGTCGAAAGGTTTTTCGTCGGCTTTGACGCATGGGGGATAAAATTCAGCAGGAAAATCAGGGGGATCGAGTGCGGCATTGGCATCCTTCCCCTCGGCGGTTATGTCAAGCTTGCCGGTCAGGCCGACGACCCGAGGGAAGAGAAAGTGACTGGCGCTCCCGACGAGTTCCGCTCGGCTCCCCTCTGGGGGCAGGCGCTGATTCTGGTGGCTGGCGTTACGATGAACCTGATTTTCGGATTCCTCATCCTTGTGGGCGCTTACCTTTACGGCATCCCCTTCGCCGACAATGTCCTTGGCCAGATCGAGCCCCACAGCCCCGCGGCTGTGGCCGGACTCAAGGCCGGCGACAGGGTCGTGGCAATCAACGATGAGGAAATGCGCCACTTTGAGAATATCAAAAACTATATCGTGGGCCATCCGAATGAAGACCTCATTTTCGTGGTTGACCGCCCTAATGAAAATGATGAATCAAGCGAGAGAATCAAGATCAAGGTCCGCGGAATCGCCAATCCATTTGTTCGAGGTAACATAACCACTATCGGCGCCGAAGTCCCAGTTTCGCGCGTAATCGGTTCACTTCCGTCAAAAGAGAGAATGCCCGAGTATGCAGATAAATTCCAACTCAGGGACGAGGTGCTATCTGTCGGCGGCAAACCCCTCCGTGAAGATATGGGGCATGTGGTAGATGATATGGTTGCAGGGCTTGCCAACAAGACCGTACCCGTGAAGATTCTCCGCAACGGCGAAGCCAAGACGGTTGAGGTCAAGATTCCTGCAATTGGAAAATACCCTCTCGGATTATATGACACCGGCTTGCGTTATTTCATGGAGATAAATGCAATATCAAAGGATGGCTCTGCTGCTAAATCCGGGCTGGCCGAAGGGGATTATATTAAAGGTGCTATCGACCCCAAAACCGGCGAGACCATCTATTTTCGCGACAGGCATGAGTTTGACGCTATCATCAAAGGTTCGATCCGTAATAAAATCGACCTTGAAGTTATGCGTGCAGGAAAAGACATTGTGATATCCGGCATCAAGCCGCAATTCATGGGCGGTCGTGGGAAGGTCAATGATCAGGATACAGACACCCTTCTCGGTATAACTGCGGAAGCATCTGAAGACGGCAAATTTTTTAAAGTAACTAAGGTTTTTGAAGGTGGACCGTCCGAGGGGCATCTGCAACCCGGCGACATTATCCGCAAGGCAGCCCTTACCGGTTCAGAGATGAAGGATCTTGTCGCCGACAGCAAACTCAAACTCGGCAAGCAGATCGACTCCATCTGCAACCGTGCCGTAAAGCTGGTGGTCTTGAAAGGCGGTAAGGGAGAGCCTGTCAATATAGAGACCAAAGCCGCAACGTCGTTCAAAACCGGCATGGCTCTGATCGGCATACAATACGGCAACAGCATGAAGGTATCCACAGTGGTTAAAGCCACGCCAGACGGGCATGAGACCTTTGCGGCAACCAACAAAATTCCTGAAAACGCCATAATTGTCGGCGGCGGAATGTCTGAGGATATGAAGCTTACGACAATAGAATGGAAGACGGATAAAGCCGAGAAAGATCCCCAAGCAATCAAGGCAGAAACACCGGCATACGTCATCGCCGATACTGCTGGCGCCGGGATTGTAGGATACTTTCCGCCCCGCTTTTTCACTGCCCGTACAATATTCAGAGCCAATGGCGTAGGCGAGGCGGTTACGATTGCATTTAATGAAGCCACAAGAATGTCCGGCAGCATCTACAACTTTATCTACCGTATCTTTACGGGCCAGTTATCTATCAAGGCTGCCGGTGGCCCAGTTATCGTATTTACCGTTATCAAGCTTGGCGTGGATACCGGCTTCGGATATTTCCTCTGGCTGGTTGCTTTTATCAGCATCAACCTGGCTGTATTCAATCTCCTGCCCTTCCCCGTTCTTGACGGCGGGCATATTGTCTTTGTCATAATCGAGTGGCTTAAAGGCTCCCCGCCCAGCGTCCGCATCCGCGAGATTGCCCAATATGTCGGTCTCTTCTGCCTTCTCTCGCTGATGCTTACCGTCACGGCCTACGACATCTACTACTCGTTCCTTGGTTAACAAGAAACGAGAAACATCAAGGCATGCAAAAGGCATGTCCAATCGGACATGCCTTTTTTAGAATAATGATTTTAGGTGCAAATTTAATTATTGGCTTCTTTGTCAGCCTTGAGCTGTTCATTCTCGGCTTTCAGACGCTGGATTTCTGCTTCATATTCACGGCGTTCGAGCTCCTTGCGCAACTCCTCGTTCTCCGCCTTGAGCTGGTTCTTGTCTTTGCGTGCCCCGACCCATGCGCCAGTTGCGGCACCAGCTGCGGCGCCAAGCCCGGCTCCGATTGCAGTATTACCGCTCTGGTTCCCGATTATTCCTCCCGCCAGGGCGCCAACGCCTGCGCCAATTCCAGCTCCCTTGCCCTCGTTGTCGCAGCCGGTTGTAACCATAAGGGAAGCGACAAGTAATATTGAAAGTGTAGTTTTAGTTAATCTAGTCATTTTCTTCTCCTCCGCCTTTTGCGGACAAAATCTCTCTCTGATATATTATATGCCCTATGCCTGCCAAACATCCTCAAATAAATTATCTCATTCTACTATACAAATATCAAAATATTTTACCCATCCTTCGCGAAAAGTTTACCATGCCATGAATTCCTGGCCTTCAGGCACGCCTCGATCCGGGAGCGCACCAATGCCGGTTTTGAGCACCATTCGGGACCGATCAGCGCATCAGCATAAGCCGTGCCAGCAACCCGTTCCACAACCATTTCGGGGGGAAGCCTTTCGATAATCGCCGCCGCGGCCTCCGCATACTCGTCGAGTGTCATGAAGCCAGATTCGTCAAACCCGGCATCCGCCATGGCGGAGCCTTGGGTCAGATGGAAGCTGTGGATCTTGATTATGTCGTACCCCAGTGAAGAGATAAGGGCGGCGCTTTTCAGATAATCATCCATGCCTTCCCCCGGAAGGCCGACTATCATGTGCGCGCACAGGGTAAATCCCCTGCCCTTTGCCCGGTTGGTTGCATCGATAAATTCATGCGTTCCGTGCCCGCGGTTTATTGCCTTAAGGGTGGCGTCGTTCGCAGACTGCAGACCAATCTCAAGCTGCACATAATAATCGTCCGCAATACGCTCAAGGACCTGCAGGGTCTCGTCGGGAAGACAGTCGGGTCTGGTGCCGATGGCAAGTCCGACCACACCATCGAAATTCAAGGCCTGACTGTAAATCTCGCACAAGCTCTCCGGCTCTGAGTAAGTGTTGGTGAACGACTGGAAATATACAAGCCACCCGCTGCCGGGGAACATATGGGAAAGTTTGGCGATGCCGAGGCGTACCTGATCCTCGACCGAATGGGGGAGCTCAAGCCGTCCAGGGCTGAAAGCGTGGTTGCTGCAGAATGTGCAGCCGCCGCTAGATATGGTTCCATCCCGGTTGGGGCAACTGAAGCCGGCATCGACCGCGACCTTGCGTACCTTACGGCCGAAACGCCTCTGGAGGAATGCGGAGTATGAGTTGATAAGCGGGGGGTGCACTAAACCAGCTCAATACTCAGGAACGTAACATCATCGCTCAGCAACTCACTGGAATTGTTGAGTGATATATAATCAGAGATGCGAGCCGCAAGCTGGCACGCTCCATCATCAGCATTAAACTTCTCGGCATCGCCGATGAGCTCATCGATTCGGATTGTTTCGCCCTCATCATCAAGCTCATTATCATTGCAGCATTTATTGATGCCATCGGTATAAAGAAGAATTGTCTCACCTTTATCCAGCTTGAAACAGTCATTCTTCAGTTCATAGCTTGAGATCACACCGAGCGGCGTGCCGTAACCCTCGCCGATAGTTTTGACTTTACCAGACTTCACGATACAAGCACCGGTATTCCCAGCCTTGGCTATCTCTACTTCCAGCGTATTCTCGTCAATAATCAGCATGCAGAGGCTGACCATTGTGCCGCGCCTGCCTACAGAGACGACGCGCTCGTTAAGTTCCTTCACCATATCAGTGATGGAAAGGCCTGACGCAAGCAGGCCGCGGATTGCCAGAAGGATACCGGCTATGTTCATGGACGCCTGAATGCCGCGTCCGGAAGTCTCGCCGATCAGAACAAAAAGCTTTCCGTTTGCGAGGAGTACAAAGTCATAAAAATCACCTGCCGGATCAAGGCTGCGCAATGACTTGAGGCATATTGAGAGGTTCTCTGTGACCGGCGGCTTGGCCGAAAGCATGCGTCCCTTGAGAGCGTGGGCGAAATTAAGTTCACGCTCAACTCGCTCACTATTCATGAGCAGCCTTGCAGGACCTTCAATAAAAGCGGTAACTGCAATCTGGTTGGCGACCGCAGTCATTACATTTTTCTCGTTCTGATTGAACTCGTCAGAACCGGCCGGTCTGGCTGCGAAAACCACACCAATCGGGGTTCCCTGATAGTTCATCTCCACAAAAATAGAGTTCGCAAGAAAATCCTCTCCAGTTGCTCCATCAGCTATGGGTTCAGATAAGGCCCAAGCTGGCAGGCCGCTTCTGGCAATCTCGTCAAGCTTCTGACCAAGAGTGATTTCAATCGCTGGAAGCATTCCGGCATCAAGCCCCACAGAACTTACCATTGACATGCTGGTGCCGTCGTCATCGACCATCATGACGCCGAATATATCTGCGCTAACCGCAAGGGCACACTCACGAACCGCCTCGTTCAGGACAACATCTATGGGTTGGCCAAGGCCAAGGCGCGAGGCGATAGCCCCTACGGCCTCCCACGCGGCAGCCTTCCGCCTGAGGAAATCGTTCTCCTGCGAAAGGATAATCTTGGTGGTTTTCTTTTTTCCCTGGGAATCAAGAACATGTATGTCGGTATCTGACATTAAAACTCCCTTATTTCCAGAATTTGCGGTAGCCGTGTGTCGCGCAGACAGGATGATTGTAAAAAGGCGCCAGGGGACGCTGAATAAAGCTGCATGAATAGTATATGAATATCTTACAACTTGCCTTGAAAATGTCAAGAAACAGGGGGCTTGCACACGGATTTATAACAATAATGCTTTATTGACAAATCAGCAATATTCCGCGCTTTTTTGCTTTTAAAGTGATCCCTGATTTAAATAATTGATTTACAGGAAATCATGTGGATAAATCGGCATTAACGGGGCGCATTCTTTTATACTTTATTCCAATAAACGGTCAGGTTGAATTCATGAACGGCGGCGAGCAAAATAACGATATCAAAGTACTGGATAAGCAAAGGGTAATCGACCTTATGGACGGTAATCTTGACGATATTGTTGAGATTGCCGACCTGACAGTGGAGAGCATCAGTGGACACATAGGCTTGCTAGCCGAAGCTTTATCTGGTAATAATATTAAGGCCATTGAGCTATCGTCCCACAGCATCAAGGGAACGGCTGCGAACTTCGGTGGGGATGTTTTGTCAGAGGTTGCGGCCAGAATTGAAAATGCCGCTCGCAGTGGCGATATCGGTATATGTGAATCATTAATGGGTAAGCTTGATGAGTCTTTCATTAGCTATAAAAAAGCATTGGCCGACGAAGGTTGGATAACCATAACAGAATGAATAGAATACTTATTGCCGACGATGATGCTCCAATCCGTATCACGCTCAAGAAAAAACTTGAGGGGTGGGGATACGAGCCCATACTGGCCGAAAACGGCGAGCAAGCCCTTGAAATCCTGACCGCTAAAGACGCACCAAGAATAGCCATACTCGACTGGATGATGCCCAAGCTATGTGGCGTCGATGTGTGTAAATCAATTGAAGCAATGAATATGAGCCAGAAACCTTACCTGATTCTCCTCACCCAGAAGGACAGCAAACAGGATATGGTTACCGGGCTTGAGAGCGGTGCCGACGACTATATTTGCAAGCCTTTCGAGCCGGAAGAGCTTAAGTGTCGCATCGAAGTCGGCAGGAGAATAACTGCCGCCGACGACAAAATTCACAACTATGCCCAAAACATGGAGAGCCTTGCCGAAGACCGTGCAAAACAGTTGATCCATTGCGACCGTCTGGCCCAGCTTGGTATTCTTTCCGCCGGAATCGCCCATGAAATTAACAATCCGGTCGGTGTCATATCAGGCAATGCGCAGATCATGACGAGCTTATGGAAAGACGTTTCTGTGCTGGTTCAGAAAGGGATAGACGAGAATTTCGGTGATACCACCCGGCTCAAGTTTGTGCAGGAAGAGACGGCAGACATGCTGCGCGGAATACTGGATGCCGCGTCACGCATCAACCTTATCATATCCAGCCTCAAAACATTCTGCAGGCGCGGTAGCGAGGAGACTATCCAGCCTTGCATGCTGAATGAGTGTATTGATACCGCTCTTGTCCTGTGCAAAAACACCTTAAAATATACGGCTGATATTGTCTGCGATTTTGACGAGTCGATTCCTCATATCACTGGCAACAAACAGCAGATTGAGCAGGTGCTGGTAAACCTTTTCAATAACGCATCCGATGCGCTTTCCAGTATCGGTCGAGGCAAGCTCACAATAACGACCAAAAGGGAAGGCGATTACGTTACAGCAACGATTGCCGATAACGGCCCCGGAATACCAGAGGATAAGCTTGATCGCATATGGGAGCCCTTCTTCACGACCAAGGGTGAGGATAAGGGAACCGGGTTAGGCCTATCCATAAGCAAAAACCTGATAGAGTCCCACGGCGGATTTATGGATGTCTGTAATCTGCCTGATGGCGGGGCGTGCTTTACATTACGCCTTCCGGTTGCAAAGCCATAGCAGGCATTTAAGCCGTTGCCTCAGGCAAGCCGGTCTTATTTCTCGCTGCCAGAATATCCCGCCGCGTCCGGCATTACTGTCGGATCGAGCACTTTTATCCGCCCATCCTTGAGCGCACGCAACCTCAATTTCTTGAGCAGATCGCTTGATTGAGCTGACACCATGTAATTTTCATAATCGGTGCGCACCCGATCTTTTATATCGCTGAAAGGTAAGAGGCGCTCTGCGGTTTTGTCCTCGCACTTGATAATGTGGTATCCGTAAACTGTCTTTACCAGCTCAGATACTTCGCCAACCTTGAGCGAGAACGCTGCATCCTCGAAAGGCTTAACCATAACCCCTCTCGGGAAAAAGCCCAGATCGCCGTCTTTTTTCGCTGCCGCCTTATCGTGGTTTTCCGTGCTGGCAAGAGCGTTGAAATCTGCTCCGCTTCTGATCTTGTTGAGTATATCCAGAGCCTTGGCATAAGCTATTTCCCATTCACGCTGCCCAGCAGCACGTACATCCTTCGCCGCGCTGTTGTACTCGGCTGGATCGATGAGTATGTGCCTGACCCTTACTTCGGCCTTGTTAATGTAGCGCGCGCGGTTGCCGTAATAGTAATTGAAGAGGTCGGCTTCGGATAACGAAAGCTCGGTTCTAACCAGTGCTTTCAGGGCAAGCTCAACCCACACGACATTTTCCTTGTATTCCTTTGCCGTAATTCCGTAATGATATTTCAGGAATGGATCGGGGTCGACCTTGGTGCGCATGCCCTGCATCAGGCGTTCCATATGTGACTTGAATCCAGCCTCAACCTCTGCATTACTGATAACGATATTGCGGCGTTTGATCTCGGACCGTATGAGAATGCGATCGATCATGTCTTTCATTACTTTCTTGCCGCCGATACTCTTGAGCTCATCATAGAACTCCTGCTCGCTGATTCCGATGCCATCAACAACGGCAATATCCCCACTCTTCAGTGTGATGGTCTGACGTACAGGCTCTTTCACCTCGGCAACGGCGGGGGCTGCTTTCTCGGGCTTATCCTCACCGCCGGTCCAGTCCTCGATCTTGGCGTCGTCCGTTTTTTCTTCTTTTGCCGGTTGAGCAACGACAGGCTCAAGGGGGGCGATGATTATTTTACTCGCTTTGCTGTCAGAGATATTGCCGCCTTTATCAGTTACTCCTTTATCCTGGCTCAAAGCGTCGATCTCTGGCAGGTCAAGATCATCTTTGGGCTCCTGTTTCTTGTTTTCTACAGGATCGTTGCCGAGATATTGCGCCTCTGGCATGGGAATAATCTCCTGCATCTCGCTGTCGATTTCAGCAGCAGGAACGCTCTTTGGCTTCTCCGACTGGCGCTCAAGTATGTCGTCGATAATAGCCTCGGCCTTGATATCATTCTCTTTCTTTGGATCTTCGACGGTAAAGCCGGAGTCGAGATTATCTTCCAGTTTGGCTTTATCATCCTTTGCGTCTGTGGCCTTCTTTACTTTTTTGGTATCGAAAGGCTTTACGCTGGGAACGCCGGGGACGTCGATAAGGTCCGGCAGGAAATCATCGTCCTCGTCTGCGGCGCAGACAACCGCCGGGATAGCGAGCATCAAAAAAGCAACCAGCAATAGAATTTTATGCTTTGCCATCAACATCACCTTTCAATTGATCACTGTCACAAACCGCGCTGAGCGCGAGCAATAAACCGAGTAAGGGCCCTGCCCC
>JAFGWW010000108.1 GCA_016936955.1 Planctomycetota bacterium
CATACGCCCCCGCGAATTTTCAAGCCACATCCTCTACATTAAATCCGACCACATTCCGGTCCGCCTTGCCATCGAATGGATCTGCAGGCAACTCGGCTGCCGTTACCGCATCGACGGGAAAAAATCGGTCTGGCTCAGCGGCAGTTACGACTGGCTAAATCAGGAAGAAGACCGGGCGGTTCTGATCGAATCCATCGCCCCCGCAATCGGCAACACGGAAGACATCAAGCCCACGGCGAGAGTCATAGACGAACTGGTCAAGGTCACCTCCCTTTATCAGGAGTATTCCGTACGCATTGAGGAGGAGGACATGAACATCGTGGCCATCCTCCCGAACCAGCTCAAGAATGTTCTCAAGGATGCCCTCCTTGCGATGGAGGAGCCCGGCATTTCCCTAGACAAACCAGCAAGCACAACCCTCTCGGACAGCGAGACGGAGCTGTACCAGATTCTACAGAAGAAAGTTGTCGCCAAATACAACAACTGGAGCGTAAAGGACGTGATCGGCGACCTGCAACTCCAGACCGGCGCGTCCATCGCTTTCGATCCTTCCGCTTTCCGCAAGAAAGAGATGCCCAAGATAACCATGGACGCCGGCACCAAGGCAAGCCTCCGTCTTGCCATAACAGAACTCGCAAGACAGATGGGGCTTGAGGGGTATGAGATATCTGTACCGGGCGGCATATATCTCACCCAACAGAAGCGCGAGTGGACAGTCGCTTCCAGCCGCGAATTTCTGTGGGACAGCATTGCCGTAAAAGCATTCGACATCAAAAAGCTCGCGCGCCAGTCAAGCGGTGAAGCGATTGCCCACCATATCCGCAGGCAGGTATCCCCCGACACTTGGCAAGACCCCTGCACAGCAGTTGTCTTCCATGAACCGAGCAACAATCTCCTCGTCGTGGCGCCAGAACGGGTCATCAACAAGGTACATGTCGAACTCGACCGCATTGCAAAGCAAAGCCCGGCGGAAAAAGAAAAATAGTTATTTCTCCCGCCCCGGTTTTTATGGCGAAAAAATCCCCCTCCCATTATCATATCGGTTATCCGTAACCGAGCAGGAATAATGAATGATTGAAATTGTCCGCCACTCCCGCGACACCCTGATAAACAGCTTCGGCTGTTCGCGAAGGCTCGCAACCAGAATAGGCGCGCTCATGGGGCGGCATATATCCATCAGCGCCATGCTGCTTGAAGAAGCCACTCCGGGCAGCGACATAGAAAAGCTTCTCCTCAAAAAGGAACTGCTGGAGTGCGAAGACGCAGAGCCCGCGCTGAATGAACTGTTACAACAGGCCTTCCCGCAACTGGCGGAAGACTTCCCGCTCTGCGTTATAGAGCAGGACGGATTCAAGGTTATTATTGCCGAGGAGGAGAAACTCGCGGAAAACGGATGGAGCGAGATAGATGAGATAAACCCTCCAGCAACCACTCCCGCCATGCAGCCTCAAGCAAACCCGGTAGCACCCGCCAGACAGAATGATTCAGCTGTCGGAGGTAACGCATTTACCCCGGACGAGATCGCAAGACTGCGCGTAAACATTTTCGCCGGCGCCAGCAGCGCGGAAAAGGTTGCTGCCCTTCGGCAACTCACATTCACCAATCTTCCCGACAACGAGAAAGCGTCCATTCTTTATCAGGCCTTGGCCGACGAGGACAGCGCGCTGCGCTCAGCCGCCACCGGCGGCTTGCGGAAAATGGGGGTCGAGGCGTCGGTCTGCGACACGGCAAGGATGCTGGCGGAAGGTAACGAGACAGAGAGGATAAGCGCAATCGATCGCCTGCGCGACCTCGTCTCTACCGCCCACGACTCCGGCAAGGACGCAATTCTGATGTCTTTCATGGGCGTGCTGCGCGACCAGTCCCAGACCACTGCTACGGTCTCGGAACTGCTCAAGGCGATCAGCGCAAAAGCCCCCGCCTTCGGCCCTGAACGCATCGCTAACGAAGACATCACCCGCCTGCTTCTTGAACTCATGCTAAGCGCGGAAAAGCAGATGCTCTCCGAGATCAGGGGCACCCTGAAAGCGATGAATTCAGTCAAGAAAGGAGGGGTTGCATCGTTCCTTTCAAAAGAAATACTCTCGAGCCAGTCCCATGAATACCGGGGGCTGATGCTGGAAGCATTGACCGGGATGGAGCTGCCAGAAGAGATGTCTGACAAGCTTATGGAGCCTGCGGGAGAGACGATGATAAACCTCCCCTGCTCCGACTCCGCCTGCCAGTCGATAGGTATGTTCCTCACCAGATCGGGCGAAAGGGGAGCTGTCCTGCTCGCGGAAAAACTTATCACCTGCGACACGGCCCATCAGCGCCACATCATCCGCCTTCTGGATAACACCATGCGCTCTTTCGACTATTCGGAAGAAACCAAAACCATTATCGCGGAGAAGGCCCTGCCAGTTCTCTCCAGCAGCCCCAAGCAGGTTCGCGCCGATATTATTGAAACACGAATCGCCGCACGCAAGGACACGCCATTTGAGATAAGAAAACAATTGGCAGAAGCGTTCCTTCGCGACCTGCGGGAGTACGCACACTGGCCCCTTAGCGATACGATGGAGGCTTCGCTGGTACAGCTCGGAGACGCCGCTATCGAACCGCTGGTGACCTCGCTCAAGGAGTACAAGAACAGCCCTATCGCGGCGATAATAGCGTCTGCTCTGGGCAAAATAGGTATGGAGGTAGCCGCAACCGATGGGACGCAGGCCGAATCTATCTTGCGCGAACTGCAGACCCTGACCTTCAACGATATTTCCTGCCGCGACATGCTGCACCTGGCAATGGGAAGAATCTGCTCACAGCCGCTGGTCTCCGAACGGGTGGGGAATATTATCCAGCGCAGCCTGCTGGGCAGGCTCACGGGTGAAGCTACCGATGCGGCCACAATCGAAGCTCTCGGCATGCTATGTAACGGATCTGGCGCGAGCGAGGATGAGATAAAAACCGTGGCCGCCATCGCCACCCAGCACCTTAACATCAAGCAGCCCGACCCCGGAATCCAGATGGGACAGATTGACGGCGAAGAGGTTTTCATGCTCGGCGACGAGCTTACAATCTACTCCGAACTGATCCCGAGCTGCATTCGAACCATAGAGCATATCTGCCTCGGCAACCCCACCCCGGAGAAGCTCAGGGCGGAGTTGATCGAAAACCTCATCGAAACCTGGAAAAAGGCGATCACCTTCGAATCGCAATGGAGCCCGGCGAACGTCACCCAGCTTACCGAGTGCATCGGTAAAATCGGCGCAAGCCATATAATTTCCCTCACCATGCGCGTGCGCATAGCGAACACACTTGCGCAGAGGCCGGGAGAAGTCTCGGTGCTCGAAGCACTGGCCGAGATTCTCGCGCGCGGGGATGAGTCGCCCCAACTTGACCGGCTTGGCGGTGGACTTGTTCTGCGCCTGCTTAAAATAATTGAAGAGAGCGAAGGCCTGAAGGTTGAGGACAGGGAGGTTTATCTGGCGATACTTGCGAAAATCGCCCACCGTGGTTCTTTCGAGATCCGCGGGGGCGGGACGGACAGGCTGCTTACCCGTCTGCTGAACGCGCTTTTCAGCGGCCTTAGCTCCGGAATCCCCGGCTGCCTGAACCATATTGTGGCGCTCAGGAAGGCCAACAGCCTTCCGCCAGAACTGCAAAAGCGTCTCGAAAACGACCTTGCGGGGTTTACCTCGCTGAAAGTTTCACAAAATAATCGGTAACACTGAACCATTCACTATATTACAACGCTTAAGTATTGATACTTGATAAAATTCAGGGAGGAGAGTATGAATCTGAAACTCATGGTATTTCCGTTTATGTCCGCGCTTTTTTTCTGTGGATGCCAGAGCTCTGAGCAGCCGCAGAAGGCAAACACCAAAGCAGCTGTGGAAAGTAAACCGGTCGCAGTAACCTCGATCACCAAAGACATCAGGTCCCTAGGCTTCAAGTACTTGCTTAGCAGGCAGAACAAGGACGGCTCCTATGGTTCCGCCAAGGACAGCAACATGCGCCTCCAGACCACGGCCCTCTGCGTCTGGTCCTTCTCTTCCAGCCAGCGCCAGTATCGCGAGGCCGACGGCCCCTTTATCAGCAAGGCGGTTGATTTTATCCTGAAAGCCCAGGCCAAGGACGGTTCCTTCGGCAGCGAAAGCGGCAAGGTTGACACAACCCTGCTCTGCGCCATGGCTCTCGACTCACTCCCCGGCGATGGGCATGCAAAACAGATTAAAAGCGCGGAGAGCTACCTCGAGAAAAATGCCAAGGACGCAGGCAAAGAGATAAATGCTTCCGGCTACGAAGCAGCCGCCCTGAAATCATCGCTCAAAGATTCCTATTTTTCCGGGCTGCTCATGACTGCCAAA
Organism: Planctomycetota bacterium; assembly: GCA_016936955.1. Classification (GTDB taxonomy): domain Bacteria; phylum Planctomycetota; class SZUA-567; order SZUA-567; family SZUA-567; genus JAFGWW01. Next base: position 4,347 of record JAFGWW010000108.1, read on the forward strand.
GACAAGATCACGGCCAAGAGTTCAGATGCGGCGGAATGGATAAGCTCGACAGCTGTTGACATCAAGAAGATGCAGAACCGCAAAAGCGACTTCAAGCCCGAGTTCGGATCTTTCCAGCACGGGAAAAACCGTTATGACGCCGACCCGGTCGCCGCAACCGCTGTAGCCTGTGCCGCAGCCGACCGCATCAGAGCCAACGCCAAGAAATTCGGGCTTAAATAAGAGAAAGGTTTGAAATGAAAAAGATCCTTATATATATCCTCGCCTTTACATTCATCTCCGGTAGCCTTACTGCGGGCGAAAAATATGCAAGCTCGTGGGAGAAGGGGGTCAATTACCTTAAATCAACTCAGGCCGCAAACGGCGCATGGGGCAAGGAAGGCGAAGGCAACGTGGGCATAACCGCTGTCGTTCTCGAAGCGCTCTCCACCGCACCGGCTTACGCCCAGAAGATTGACGGTATTAAAGAGATGAAGGAGAAGGCCGCGTCCTATCTCGCAAGCCGCCAGATTACAGAGAAGGGTCGCTTCAACGGAGCCATCTGCGACCTCACCAAATATGCCAACTACTGCACCTCGCTTGCAGTTATGGGGCTGGCCAAATATGACAGCAAAAAATACGCCCCGATCATCGCCAAGGGTGTGGAATGGATAAAGCAACAGCAGGCCAACAAGGCCAGCGGCTACGATCCGAAAGAGCACATGACCTACGGCGGCTTTGGCTACGGTTCGTCCACCCGCCCTGACCTCTCCAACACATGGATCGCCCTCGACGCTCTCAAGGCCGCCGGCGTTCCGCAGGATGATCAGGTGTGGAAAGACGTGCAGATTTTCATTAAGCGCTGCCAGAACTCGACCGAGGTTAACGACATGAACCCGAAGACGGTGGGCGACGACGGCGGTGCGCGTTACCTTCCCGCCGAACACGAGGACGCAAGCCCCGCAGGCGTTGAGAAGACCGCCGACGGCAAGACCATATATAAGAGCTACGGCTCCATGAGCTACGCCATGATGCTCTCCTACCTCTGGAGCGACATGAAGAAGGACAGCCTCCCGGTCAAACTCGCCAAAAAGTGGCTCGTCACCAACTTTACCGTCGACCAGAACACCAACACCAAGAGCAACGGCCAGCAGGGTCTGTATTACTACTACCGCGTAATGTCGAAGAGCCTCGCGGCCAACGGTGAGAAGGAATTCGGCGGACACGACTGGGCGAAGGAACTTGGCGCAGCTATCGTCAAACGCCAGCGCGATAACGGTTCGTGGATCAACGACCAGGACCGCTGGGGAGAAGGAATGGCTGAACTCGTCACTGGCTACAGCCTCTGCGCCCTCGCCCTATGCGAATAAAAAACCTCTAATGGAGAATGACCTCTCCATGTGCAGCCGGAACCGCGCAAGCAGTTCCGGCTGTTTTATTTTGAGCTGTATCAAGAAAGTTATCAGGTGTGGTATTCGGCGTTGATCTTCACGTAATCATAAGAAAAGTCGCAGGTGAGCATCTCGCACTCGCCCTTGCCCAGACCGAGATCGACATCCAGCGCAATCGACTTCTCTTTCATCTTCTTCGAAAGCGCCGCAGCGTCAAACTTAACCGGCGTTCCCTTCCGATACATCACGCCACCACAGAGCTTGACCATAGTTTTTTCTTCCTTGAGCGCGCAACCGCTGCGTCCCGCCGCGGCGAGTATGCGCCCCCAGTTGGGATCGTTACCGAACATGGCAGTCTTCACCAGAGGAGACTCGGCAATTGTCCGAGCACAACGACGCGCGTCATCCTTTGAGCGCGCTCCCACAACCCGCACACGCACAAGCTTTGTCGCCCCCTCACCATCAGCGGCGATCATCTCGGACAAGGAACGGGAGACCATGTAAAGCCCGCCCAGAAAGAGATCGTACGCCTTGCCGCTGGGGCGGGAGATTTTCTCGCCCTTCGTGCCGCTTGCGAGAACCAGCACGCTGTCGTTGGTGGAGGTGTCGCCATCAACGGTTACGCAATTGAAAGTACAATCCACCACCTCGCTCAAAGCACGTTTCAGAACCGACGGGGTGACGTTAGCGTCGGTCAGGATAAATCCCAGCATGGTCGCCATGTTCGGGGCGATCATGCCGGAACCCTTGGCCGCTCCCGCGATCGATACTCCGCCAAGGCCTGCGATCTTCACGCCAGCCTCTTTCTGCGTAAGGTCGGTAGTCATGATGGCTCGTGCAAAATCTCCGGTCCCGGCCTTTCCGAGGTTGGCGGTTGCGCTCTCGATTCCGGAAAGCATCTTGTCCATAGGAAGCTGGTGCCCGATGATTCCGGTTGAGCAGACAAGCACCTCCTCCGGTTTCGCGCCGAACTTGGCCGCAACTGTGGAGGCGCATTTCAATGCGTTCTTCCTGCCCTTGGCACCGGTGCAGGTATTGGCGTTACCGGCATTAACCAGAATGGCCCGGGCGTAACCGCCACTGGCTTTCAGGTGGTCTTTGTCGAGAGTTACGGAAGGCGAGACAACCGTGCTCTTGGTGAATACTCCGGCAGCGGCAGCCTTCTTGTCCGCCACGATCAGCCCCATGTCGAGGTTGCCGGATTTTTTTATGCCGGCCTTTACCGCAGTTACGGTGAACCCCTCGACGCTCTCTATTCCCGGCCCTTTCACGGCCGCAGTTTTCTTTGCCATGGTATGATTCCTTTTGAGAATATAGACCTATGAAATGTAATCTTTTCACGTCCGCCCGGCAAGGGCATGTAAATAAAAAAACCGCCGACCACGGGGCCGACGGTTTGGATTCCAATGTTTTCCAGATTAACGCTTGGAGAACTGGAAGCTCCTGCGGGCGCCGGGCTTACCGGGCTTCTTACGTTCAACCATACGGCTGTCGCGGGAGAGGAAGCCCTGATCGCGAAGCGAACGGGCAAGTTCGGGCTCGGCCTTGATAAGGGCACGACCCAGACCCATCATTACCGCACCGGCCTGGCCAGTCTGGCCGCCGCCACGGATGTTGGCGAATACGTCATACTTGCTGCTGACATCAATATGCTTGAGCGGGCCGGTGACCATTCCCTGATGGCGCATGGTGGTGAAATAGGTAGCGTAATCGCGACCGTTGATCACGATCTTGCCGCTGCCCTTACAGATGCGTACGCGAGCGACAGAGCACTTACGACGACCGGTTCCCCATTCAAATCC
>JAFGWW010000109.1 GCA_016936955.1 Planctomycetota bacterium
GCCTTGCGCTGCATCATGATGCCGAGTTCGACCTTGCGGCGCTTGGCAATATATGTCTTGGCTGCGTCGGCTTTTTCATTATCACCCTTCGCGGCGGGAGCCTCTTCGGCGACGTAGACGTAATAGTTTTCCTCTTCACCGCTGCTCTTGGTCAGGATGCTGAACATGTCAACCACGATAGCTTCGGGCCTGACCCCGCGTACGACGCTCGCTTCACAGAACATCCCCGGCTGGAGACGGCCATCCTTGTTGCCAACTTCCAGACGCATGAGATATATGAAGGCCTGCTCCAGAGGCTGTTTGCTGATGTAGTTGCATTTGCCCTTGATGAATAAAGGCTTGTCGTCGGCGTCGCGTATGGCGTCAACCTTCAGGGATACTTCCTTGCCCTCGCTGGTCTGGCGGACCACGTCGACATCTTTCTCCGGGATTCCGATCTCGACTTTCATGCGGTCGAGTTCGAGAACCGATGCGACCATGTCGCCAGGTTTCAGGTATTCACCAATCTCCGGAATAATATTGTCGGCTGTTCCGTCGATCGGGCTTCTGATCGTCGTCCGTTCGAGAGCCAGTTTGGCTGCTTCATAGGCGGCGGTGGTGCGGTCGAGGGTGCTCTTGTCCTGATCCCTGTCGGCGGGGGTGCGCACCCCTTTTTTTACAAGTTGCAGGGTGCGGTTATAGTTCTGCCTGGCCAGTTCGAGCGAAGCCTTCGCGTCCTGCAGGGAGATCTCGTAATCCTTTTTCTCTATCTGGAGGAGGGGCTGCCCCTTCTTTACTATTGCTCCATCATCGACGGGGGTGTCTTTTGTTTTGATAATCTGCCCCCCGACCTCGGCCGGGACCTTGATGTTTGTCCATGCTTCAATTCGGCCGGGCAGGAAGATTACATCCTCGATGGGTTGGCTCTTGAGTTCGGTGACCACGACAGGAACCAGCGTCTTCACGCGGTTCTTTTCGCTCTCAGCCCTTTCTGTTTCGATAGATGATTTGCGCATTGCAATCATACCGAAGAGGACGGCAATTATGAATGCGCCTGCGGCGAGGACGACGGCGAGCCCCTTGAGCTCCCATATAAGTGCTTTAATCTTGATGTTCTCTTGCGGCATTGCTGGTCCTGTTCCTGACACTGGCTTCCGGTCTGTCAGAGTTCAAACTTTTCGAAGGGATATATCCCACAGCGTGTCCAAACATGGAATATATCGGTCTGCAGTAAGATAGTTTAATGTGCCCTTCTGGTCAAGAAGGAACTGTCTTTGCGCGAGGCTTATCCTTCGGCCGGAATATCAGGAGTATGACTATCGCCGGGATTATGGCCCCGAGGAAGGGGATGATGGCGAGTCTTGCGAGATCCGGATAAACGCCGAAGTGAATCTGGACGGCGAAGTGGCGTTGGAAGAGGGGAAGCCCCGGGGGCGAGGTGAGGATGATTCCGGCAACCTCGGAAATGGAAAGAATATAGCCGACGATCCATGCGCAGGCTATGCCACGTTTACATAAGGGGATGGCGATGCTTCTTATCATTCCCCACGGGCCGAGGCCGTCGAGCTTTGCCATGTCGATGATGTTTTCCGGAATATGCCTGATCGACGCCCAGATGATGATCATGGCAATTGGGGCAGTCTTGAAAGCGTAAAAGAAAACCACAATCAACGGCGAATCGTAGACCAGATCAGGGATGCGGGCGAGGGCGGGTAGGTGAAGTGCACCTGCGGCCTTGCTCCATGCGCCGCTGTTCCACGTTCCGACAAAGGCGATTCCTGCCAAAGGTGGCGGGCAGGCAATTGAGATCACCGTTATGGCCCATATAAAATATCTTGCGATTCTCCTGCGTGTTCGGCAGAGAAACCACGCGCAGGGCATGGCGGCGATGATAGCCATGCTTGCCCCGGCTGCGGCGAGGAGGGCGCTGGTTCCGGTTATGCCAAGGCGTTGATACCACGGCCGGGATATTTCCTTTATTTTGCTTGCCCTGAGAACAGACTGGACGGCCACGACCGGCTTGTCCGGTTGCCGTGCCGACTGGAGGGCGTAGGCCGAGAGATGTCCCATGGGTGAGATATAAAAAACACCGAGCGCGAGGCAGGCGATAAGGGCGACGGCCCCGTATTTGCCCAGGCTTATTTTCCGGGCCCGGCTGGAGGTCATGTCGAGGGGCTTGTCGGTAAGCCTGTTGATGGCCGGAATCAGGATCGCGAAGCCGATAACAGTGGCCAGCATGAGAGGAAGGGCGGGGAGGGCAGCCTCGCCGATTTCCGGCGTTCCCTGAAAGGAGCGGTAAATCTGTTCCGCGTAAGAGCGCACCCAGATGGCATCGGTTACGGTGATCTCGTTTGCCGCCAGAAAGCAAACGAGGCATAGGGACGCGCCGATGCTCCAGAGGGAGAGGGGAAGGGTGACGCGCAGGAATGTTGCCGTACTGCCTGCGTTTAGGCGGGCGGCGTCTTCGAGTTCTTCCGGGACTGAGGCGAAGCCGGCCGCGCAGAGAAGAATCGCCATGGGCGAGTAGGCAACGCCCATGATTATTCCGCAGACCGCGAGCTGTGCCGTACGGCTTGCGGCTACGAGGACGGGGAGGCCCGTCGGTGTGCCAGTTTGGGAGAGGCCGAGCGTCTCTGCCATGGAACCGATAAGGCTTATCCATGCAGTAGTCGAAACGTATAACGGAGTAAATGCCATGATCGCCACGATGAGCCAGCCGAATGTTTTTCCCGGAAAGGTGGTGCGGCCGAGGATGAATCCGAAGGGGATGCCGATCATGAGAGCGGTCGCGGCGGTTGTCGCGCAGATTATTAACGTATTTTCCGCGTAGAAGATTCTGGTGTCAATTTTGACGAGGGAGCCGAGATGGGGGAAAAGCTCGGAGGCGAGAAAGGCGAGGGGCAGAAGGAGAATGCCCCACAGGATTACGGCGGAGCTGGTGAGAAATCCGTCAAGGAAATCCCCGCCTGCGCTCCTGTCCTGTCTTTGAGAAATTTCACCGGTTCCATCCATGCTATATTTATAGTCAATGCGATTAAAAAAGAAAGCCCCGCTTTTACACGGGGCTCGTTTGGCCGAACATTTTTGCCGATGCTTTATGAGAGCATGGAGGCGTCGAAGGTTGTCTGGGTGTCTTTGTCCCACTCGTCCCAGAGGAAATCCGCTTCTTTCCGCTCGGCGATAAGACGGAAGGCGTAGCGCACCTGTTCTTCATAAAACTCGCAGAATGCGCCGGTCTTATCCATGCCGCCGTTCATCTCGTGCGCCTCGGCCGGGCAGGGCGAGCCGCAGAAATGACGGATTGCGCAGCGGTTGCACGGATCGATATCCTCGACCTTGCGTTCCGTGACTTTTCTGAACGCTTCGGTCTTGAGAACCTTGTCGATATTGTCTGTGAAGAGGTTTCCACCCTTGAACTCTGGCAGACCGATAAATTCGCTGCACGGGAACATGCCGCCGTCAGGGGCGAGGGCGAAGAATGCCCTGCCGCCGCCGCAGGGGGAGATGTCGCACATCAGACGCCTAGCCGTTGGGGCGAGGATGCTGACAAGAATATTGGCGAAATTCGCGACCACCATCTTCCGTCCCGTCTTTTTATAAAGTTCGTGGGTGCGGTCGAGGGCGGCGAAGAAATGCGTGGCAACCTTGTGGTCGTCGGGGCGCAGGTTGCGGGAACGAGGCAGGGTGCAGCGCAGGATGTTCATCATGATGGCTGGAATCTCTAGGCCGTGGAAGAAGTCGACCAGCTTGGGCAGGTGTGCCATGTTCTCCTTGGTCACCGTGCAGATGACGTTGTAGCCCTTGTAGCCTCTGAGCTTGTCGATCATCTTGAGGGTGTTTTCGAATACGCCGTCGCCTTCCCATGTGGTGCGGGTCTTGTTCGCGATCTTCGGGGTTGGAGCGTCGAGGGAGAGGCCGATGCCGGTTCCGGTGGAGGTCAGGAACTCGATAGCCTCGTCGTCGAGAAGGGTGCCGTTGGTCTGGACGCCGAAGCGGAAATCATCCTGGAATTTCTCAATAGCGCCGAACATCGCCTCGCGGTTGATCATTGGCTCCGCGCCGTGGAAAATGATCTGGGGGAGACGGCCCTTGGGCATGATTTTCCTGAAGTAGGAGCGCAGTTTGGTCAGGGCCTTGAACATGTCGGCCTTCTTCATGTCCTTGCCTTTTTTGCGCATAGTTTCGGGAATATAGCAATACTTGCAATTGAGGTTGCACCGCTCGGTCGGGTTGAAATAAACCGCCGAGAGGTTGAGCTCGAAACGCAGCTTGTGCATCTCCTTCGCGAAAGACTCGGCTTTCTTCCCATAGGCCTTGATGAACTTGCTGTCGTCGAGAACCTCGCCGAGTTTGTTCTTCTTGACCAGCGACCAGAAGGCCGTGTCCGGATCGATAAGGCCCATATACTGCTTGTGGCCGATATCGATAGGAACAAGGCTCGCGCCGTTGCCGGAATTGTAATACATACCCCGTGACGGGGCGTGCCCGTCATTCTTCTTTTTAGCTGTCATTTTATTACCGCCTGTAAAAGGTTATTTCTTGGCTTTTTTGTCCATGAGGATGTAGTGCGAAAGGCCGGTGCCGTCGGCGTTGCAGCTTTTGCGTACGGAAATGATGTCGGGGTTCTGTTTCTTCTTGCCGGTTTTCATTGCTTTCTCCATTGAAAAAAAACGCGTGTAAAAACAAAAAGGGTTCCAGCGGACCATACGAAAGTCCACCGGAACCCTTTACCATTGGATTCCATGATTCCTCGATCATTGCGCGGGAGACGGCAGGTCTTCTGGCTCTCGGATCGTCCAGTCGCTGCGGCCTTCCCCTCGCTTTTGCGAAAGTGACCTGTGTGTTACCTTGCAGCGCCTGTCCCCGATTACAGCGGCGGGACCGCCACGGATTCTAACCGTGTTCCGGGATACCGTACTCCTTAAGTTGTCATCGCAAAGTTTATGACATGAAACCTCTTTGTCAAGGTTGTCTGGAAAAAGGCAGGAAAATATGCCGGTTGACAGGGAGGGACGCCTGTAATAACCTTGTATAACAATCGGTGTGCATTCAAAGACGGAAGCCTGTCGGAAGAGACGAGATGCGATATATAATATTTATTGCCATGTTTTTTGCCTGCTCTTTTGCTTTTTGCGGTGAGGAGCGGGAAAAACCGCCAGCGAGAGACGACGATGGAATCGAGGTCTTTGTCGTTACGGTGGACTCGAAAATACAGAAGGGCAGGTTTGTCGGGTACGAGCAGGGATTTCTGGTCATACGGCAGGATAAGCCCGCGCAGGAGCTGCAGATCTCGCCCAACCACATCAAAGTCATTTTCACCGATGGAAAGAAGGCGGCGGAGTATCTTGCCGACCCCACGGCTTACGCAAAGAAACTACGCGAAAAAACAGAGGATGCCTATTTCGCCCGCCCCGTCCCGCCC
>JAFGWW010000014.1 GCA_016936955.1 Planctomycetota bacterium
AAACGCCGTAATCGTCCGGCATGTAACCGATCGACATCTTGACCTTGATAGGCTCCTTGGTCACGTCGAAGCCGTTAATGGTGGCCGTTCCCCTGGTTGGCGTCAGGAGGGTTGAGAGGAAGCGGATGGTCGTGGTCTTGCCCGCGCCGTTGGGGCCGATGAACCCGAAGATGTCCCCTTGCTCGATATTGAGCGAGAGGGTGTCGACGGCCACGAAGTCGTCGTAACTCTTGGTGAAATTATCTATCTTTATCATCTATTGAAGCATCCCCGATTATTGCTGATAGTATATCCTGTCGTAGATTACGTCCATATCTTTCTTGAGCCTGACCCGCAGCTTGTTGCCTCCCGGCGGCGTCAAATCTTCCATCCATGCCTCGTTGTAGGGAAGGCGATAGAAGACCAGCGCCTTACCGCTGCTCGGGGTTGACTTGCCTTCCATGTTCCACTCGAAGGGGGAGTAGCTGCCCAGCAGCAGCAGGCGCGGTCGGCGGTTGTCGCCGGCGACTTTCAGAATTGCCGCACGCAGCAGGTTTTTATCTATTCTCGCGATATTGCCCAGAAGGTCGATTACCCCGTTGATGTCCTTCGCCGGTTCCCTCGTCCCGAACTGCGTGAGCTTCGAGTTGCCTTTGGGGATTGAGTTGAGAATCATCCCGTTATTCCCGAAGATGAGCAGGCCATAAGAATAATTGACGCCCGTGCGGTTGTCCACCGATCCGATAGGCGTCATGTTCTCCGAATCGGAATTCGACCTGATCTCGTAAACCTTATCCCAGTTTATGTCCGCGCTCAGTCCCGCGCCGTTCTGTACTACGGCCCGCGAGCTCAGGCTGCGGCGGGTGTTGAAACCGATCTCGAATTTGTTTATCGAGATCGAGCGGCTCCGCTCGGTGAATGAGATATCGAATGATTCTTCCTGATACTCATAAGCTGACGGTGGCTTGTCGTATCGCATGTGGTTCGGGGTTACCGTCTGGTTCGGGAATGAGATGTCATACTTGTTATAGGTCGGGTTGTGGATCATGCTGTAAGTCAGGGTGGATGAGGTGCCGTCGCTCCCTGTCTGGACGAGGGAGAAGTCGCTGATCGAAACCGCCTCGCCGATGCTGCTCATGGCCCCGCCGAAGGTCCACGAGAAAAAGCCGAGGCTGATGACGATCATCATGATCCACGCGTATTCCAGCTTCTGCCAGAACCTGAAGACGCCATAGCAGAGCGGGCAGAGGATGATGAAATATATTATCATGAACGCCGCAACTTCAGCCTTGGGCGGGATGCGGATCACGGCCGAAGCCTCAAGGTTGTCCTGGGCGAGGTAATTCATCTCCATGTTTTCCGTATCCGCCATGCTGCTTCCGGTGGAGAATACGCCTGCTGTGTCCTCGCTCCAATCCTTGGCGGTGTTCTTGCTTGCATCCAGCCCGGACTCGCCGCTTGGTTTTATCCTGTCGGTGAGGTTGAAGGCAAGCACGGTTACGCTGCCCGCGCCATAATCACCGCGGACGGCCAGCGTCTTATCAATGTTTGCCGTCGTCCATATATATTCAGCGTCATCACTGTTTTCATCTTCATCCCTATCATTCTCGCCTGGCGTCTCTGCTTTATTTACGGCAATGAATTTGTTTACAAGGGAGATGCTTCCGGGGTTGGGGATGAGGGTGGAGCAGAGTTCACTGCGTGTCGCAATGCCGGAGGTGAGTTCGCCAACCGCGTCGCGTGACTCTGACTTTCCGATTGTGCATGGCAACATTTTTTTCAGGATCGAACGTTCGATGAGCGCGCGGTTGTTCCCCGCCGCGATGATGATATCCCCGCCGCCCGCCACATAGTCAAGCAGGGCTTTGCTCTGGGCGGTGGAGAGGCCGCTCACGTCCATCCCGTCCCAGATTATTGCGTCGAAACCTGCATAGGCTGTCCAGCGCAGGGGCAGGCTCTCCACGTCCCCCTGCAGCACGACCCTGTGTTTGACTTCCGGATAAAACTCGTCAATCGCCGGCAGGGCGGAGAGGGACGAGTTGCTCAGGGCGAGAATCCGTTCGCGCGTCAGAATGCTTCCTCTGCGTTGCTGGCTGCTTGCGACCGTGCTGACCATCACCTCGTGGGGCGCGATAATGTGGGTGGTGCTCTTGAAGATCATGGAAACCGAGATGGAGTTGAACTCGGTGTTGCTCATTCCGTAATCGAGCTCTGGAATATATATGTGGGTTGCGATGTGTTTCTTCGTGCCCCGTCCCAGCAGCGCCACCGGCGTGGAGTAGAGGCTCGTATATTTGTTGCCCGACCGGGCGTCCTTGACGTAGATGAAAAGCTCCCCGTCGTACATCTCCTTGGAGTTGTTCTTGATAATCAGGTGGAGCGGCACCCATGAGTTTGCCGGAACCCTGTTTGCCCCGCGCCTGTGGTAGCCGACCCAGATGTCGTTCTTTTTTATCTCGATATCGGGAGCTTGTTTTGCCTTGAGGAGCTTTGTGGTACCGGCGGCGCCGGTGGGGTTGGCGGGGTCGAGGGGGGGGCTGTCCTGTGCCTGCAAGTAACCCCATGACAGCAAAAGGGCTGCGGCAATGATGAATATTCTGCTTAAATCTGATGTCGGGATGCGCACGAATTAAGGCTCCGCTCCTGGGTTCTGCCGATTCAAACTATTGCCAGCACCTATTTTCCGGATATTTCAATATAATTGAAAGGGGAAATTTTGGCTACCCCCTTCATTCCGCCTTTATTTTCCGTTTGCCTGTGAGGGGTGTTATGTGTAGAAATGACACTGATTTGCAAAGAGAATCCCGGACATATTCGCGGGCTAGTCCCGATTTGGAGCGCTAACGGCTGATGCTGAAAGATTATATAAAATATGCAGGCTTCTGCATAGTTGTGTTTCTTTGCCATATATTCCCCGCCCGTTTCCTGTCCTGGATCGCCCTGCCTGTGGCGCTTCTGCAATATGTCTTTGATAAGGGCGGGCGCGAGAAGGTGAAGAAAAACCTGCGCCAGATCCTCCCCGACGCGACGGAGGAGCGCATCACTTACGAGGCGCGCTGGGTCTTCCGCAATTTCGGCAAATATCTCACCGAATTTTTCCGGCTGAGCTCTTTCGACAAACGATACTGCGAAAAGCATGTGGCGCTGAAGGGAACCGAGAATGTGGACAAGGCCCTTGCCGAAGGGCACGGCTGCATTCTTCTCACCGCCCACCTCTCGAACTGGGAGCTTGGGGCAGCCGCTTTCCGCGTCCTTTACGACAAGCCTGTAACCGTTATCGTCGCCATGCACCGTTACGGACGAATAAACGAAATGTTTATCCGCGAGCGCGAGAGCATGGGGCTCAAGGTGGTCGATATGCTCAAAGCTCCGCGCGAGATAATGCGGGCATTGAAGAACAACGAAGTCGTCGGCATAGTAGGCGATCGTGATCCGACAGAGCAGGGGACAGAAGTGGACTTTTTCGGAAAGCCCTGCCGCTTTCCCCAAGGCCCGGCCCGCTTCGCTCTCGCAACCGGCGCGCCTATCGTGCCCGCTTTCTGCCTGCGCAGAACCAACGACAGTTTTACCGTATACCTCGGCGACCCGATTCCGGTGCCACAGAGTGGCGACCGCGAGGAGCGGGTGGCCGAGATGATTCAGTCCTACGCGAAGGTTATCGAAGAGGCTGTTCGGTGGCATCCTGAGGAATGGAACGTATTTTACGACGTATGGGGCGAAGGATGGCGGGGACAATGAATATCTGCGCGGTAATTCCCGGTTATAATGAAGCGAAACATATATCGGAGGTGATCAAGGCCACGCTCCTGCAGGTTGATACCGTCCTCGTCGTGGATGACGGTTCAAGCGACGGGACCGGGGAGATCGCCAAAGAGGCGGGGGCGCAGGTATTGCGCCACGACCCCAACCAGGGCAAGGGCGCGTCCCTCCGCGACGGCCTCGACTGGGCGCTTGAAAATGGTTTCGATGCGGCCATAACCCTCGACGCCGACGGCCAGCACCTTCCCGAAGAGATTGCCCGCTTTGTCGAGATCGCCGATAAGGCGGACATGATAATCGGCAACCGCATGACCGAGGTTGAGGACATGCCGTGGGTGCGGCTCAAGACCAATCGCTTCATGAGCTGGGTGGTTTCAAAACTTGCGCGCACCGCGATCCCCGACAGCCAGAGCGGTTTCCGTTTTATCAAGACCGCCATGTGGAAAGAACTCAAGGACAAGGTTCTCAGCCGCAACTTCGATTTCGAGAGCGAGATCATCGTCGCGGCCGGGCGTAACGGATACAAGGTTGCGGATGTGCCGATCAGCACCATTTACGGCGACGAGGTATCCAAAATAAATCCCGTCAACGACACCATCCGTTTTTTCAAGATGGTCTGGCGGCTCAGGAAATAGGCTTTGGCTAAAGGCGAAGAGGAATTCGACTTTTCCGGCG
>JAFGWW010000110.1 GCA_016936955.1 Planctomycetota bacterium
ATAATTCCTCTCGCTTTCGCCCTCTTCTCGGGCAGATCATTCTGCGCATCGGTCTGTCCCCTCGGCGCAATGCAGGAACTGGTTGTCGTCAAGCCGCTCCGCGTGCCGAGAGTTATCGAACACATTCTCGGCCTGCTTCCGTGGCTATATCTAGCGGCGGCGTTCCTCTACGCTATGGCCGGGAGCGCCTTCCTGATCTGCCGTTACGATCCGTTCATCGGCTTCTATCGTTTCGGCGCGAGTTATTACATGCTCGTTGCTGGCGTTGCTATTCTGTTCATCAGCATGTTCGTGGGCCGCGCGTACTGCCGCTTTGCCTGCCCTTACGGGGCGTTGCTCAAGGTCTTCTCCAAAGTCGCGAAGCACCCCGTTACGGTTACGCCGAACGAGTGCATAGAGTGCCGCCTCTGCGAAAACGCGTGCCCTTACGGAGCCATCGTTCCGCCAAGCCGGGAAGAGATTACCGGCAAGCGCAAAGGCAAGAGAATGCTCGGCGCAACAGTCGTGTTTCTGCCCCTTCTCGTACTGGCCGGAATTTATACCGGCAACGCCATCGCCCCCGCCATTTCGCACGAGAACAAATTGGTTCAGATGGCGGACAATATTTACCTGAACGAATCCGGAGAGGAGGAGCTTTTCACCGAGGGTGAGGAGTATCTGAACGCCGGGAACAAGCCCGAATCCGTTTACGCCAGATCGGAAGCGATACAGAATTCGGTCCGCACATGGTCGATACTTATCGGCGCGATTCTAGGCTTCGCCCTTGGAATTAAACTCATATCCCTCTGTCAGCACCGGCTTCAGACAGGGTACTGGCCCGACGCGGGCGCGTGTTTCGCATGTGGCAGGTGTTTCTCCTATTGCCCCAAGCATAACAGCGAAGGCAAGGAGAAGGAGGAGAGCAGGGAATGAATGCAGGCCGCTCCCCCCGCATTTACATCTCTGAAAAGACCGCGGCGGCGCTGCGGCCGGTTGCACTGATATCATTGATCTTCTCGGTCGCCGTAGGGGGAATGCTTGCATGGAACTCCAGAGAAAACTATGCGGAAGAGCTTCGCTTCAATGAAAAGCTGCCGGAACTAAGGCAGGCCATCGCCGACGACCCCGCGAACATTAAGCTGCGTGAAGAGCTTCGCCAACTCGACTTTGAGATTCGCAAGCGTTATTTCGACCAGAAAACTTCCCGAACAAACGGCGCGGTACTGCTCGCCATCGGCTTGCTCGTCTTTTTCGGTTGCATAAAGCTGCTCAACTCGCAAAGGCCAAACCCACCACGCCCGGGCAGCAGGCAACCAGACGCCCTCGGCGCTGATTTCCGTTACGGTAAATTCATCGTGTGCGCATGCTCGGTAATCGCCGTTTCTTATCTCGGTTACGCATCTTCAAAAACTGGCGCGGAGTACCCGACATACGCGCAGGCCGAGGTGGTTGAGGACTGGGCAAGCGAAAGCGAGATGAACGAGAACTGGCCCCGTTTCCGCGGCCCCCAAGGCATTGGCGTCGCCAAAGGAGAAAACTACCCGACCTCATGGGACGGAGAGAGCGGGCAGAATATAATATGGAAAATCGAGGTGCCGCTGCGCGGCGAAAACTCGCCTATAGTCTGGCAGGACAGGCTCTTCATCTCCGGCGCGAACAAGGAGCGCAAAACAGTTTTCTGTTACGCTATCGATAATGGCCAACTTCTCTGGGAGACGGATATCAATATAAAAGGCAGCCCGACGGAAACGCCAAACGTATGGGACGAAGGGACGCTCTCCGCCTGCACCATGGCAACCGACGGCGCGCGCGTTTTCGTAATGTTCGCAAACGGCGACCTCGCTGCTCTCGACATGGATGGGCGCGTGATATGGGGCAAAGCTTTCGGCATTCCGGAAAACTCTTACGGCCACGCTTCATCGCTCATAACGGCTGGCGACAGACTAATCGTGCAGATGGATCAGGGCAGCGGTGCGGAGGACGGCCTGAGTTTCATCTACGCCTTCAATTCGCAGAACGGCCGGCAGGTATGGAAGACAGCGCGGGAAGTTCCGAATTCATGGACAACGCCGATTCTATTAAATGCTAATGACAAAAATGAAATTGTTACCCTCGCAAACCCGTGGCTCATCGCCTACTCTCCCGAAGATGGGAAAGAGATCTGGAAGGCCAAGGTAACAGAAGGCGAGGTTGCCCCCTCCCCCGCCTACGCAAAGGGCACGGTCATTGCCTGCAACGAAGGCTTTCCCATTGTGGCGGTAAAGGCCGGCGGGACGGGCGATGTAACAGATACGAACATCCTCTGGCAGGCCGACGAGGGATCGCCGAACATATCGAGCCCTCTTGCGACTGACAAGCTCGTCATCCTGGGCGACTCATCAGGAATGGTCAACAGTTACGACATAAAAACCGGGAAGAAGCTTTGGGAGTTCGAAGCGGACAATGCCTTCCAGTCCAGCCCCACCCTTGCGGGTAATATGATTTATCTTATGGACGAGGACGGCATCATGCATATCTTTGCCCATACCGACAACCCCGAATCGCTTGGAGGCAAGTGGCACACAACCAGCAAACTCGGCGAGAAGAGCAACTGCTCGCCCGCGTTTCACGAAGGCAGGATCTACATAAGAGGCAGGAAGCACCTCTTCTGCATAGGCAGGAAAGAATAGCATGGCTGCAATCGACACATCCGCATCCGCAACTCCGGCAGTCAACCTCGCGAAGATCGACGCCATCGTTGCCGTCGTGGGGCGCGAGAGCAGGCACGCAATTCCGATTCTGCAAGCCATACAGAATGAGTTCGGATACCTCCCGCGCGAGGCGATGGAGCGGGTCTGCGAAATCAGCGACATCACCCCCGCTTCGATCATGGGCATCGCCACATTCTACAGCCAGTTCCGCCTCCGCCCGGCAGGAAAGCATACGATCCGCGTCTGCCACGGCACGGCGTGCCACGTAAAGGGCGCGCCAGCCATAAGCGCGTCCATCCGCCACCACCTTAATATTCCCAAAGAGGACGATACCGATCCGAACCGTATTTTCACGGTGCAGGAGGTTGCCTGCCTAGGCTGCTGTACCCTCGCCCCGTGCATGCAAATCGGCGGAACCACTTACGGCCACCTCACCCCCGAGACGGCGGCGAAAGCGGTCGAAGATTTCCTGAAGCATCCGCAGTCCGCCACAAACCTGACCGAGCAGAGCGGCGACACCCCGCCGGACAAGGCCGAGATCCGTGTCGGGCTTGGCTCGTGCTGCGTCTCCCGGGGCAGCGCCAACGTTTACGCCGAAGCGGAGAGGGTGGTGAAGGAGAGTGGAATAAATGCGCGGGTTAAAAAAGTCGGCTGTGTAGGCATGTGCCACCAGACGCCGATCATGGAGATCGTCAAGCCCGGCGAAGAACCAAAGATGTATACGCGTGTGTCTCCCCTCGAGGTGCGCAGCCTGCTTTTCGAAGTATTCAAGCCGCGCGGTATTATCTCATCAATCCGTGAATCAGCGTCGAAAGCGATAGACAATCTGCTTTATCCTGACCATAATCCGCACGCTGAACGCTACCCGATCAATGTCCGCGACCCGGAAATCCACGCCTTCCTCAACCCGCAGAAGCATATCGTTCTTGAGAATTGCGGCCACCTTGACCCCATAGACATGGACGAGGCTATCGCAAGCGACACATTCAAGGCCCTGCATCATTGCCTGAACGATCTGGAGCCGGAAAATATCATCGAGGAGATAACTGCCAGCGGCCTGCGCGGTCGCGGCGGAGCAGGCTTCCCCACCGGACGCAAGTGGGACTTCGTGAGGAAAGCCAAGGGCGAACTCAAATATATCATCTGCAACGGCGACGAAGGCGACCCTGGCGCGTTCATGGACCGGATGCTGCTCGAGTCATACCCTTACCGGATTATCGAGGGAATGGCTATTGCAGCTTTCGCGGTTGGAGCAAGCTATGGCGTGCTATACATCCGTGAGGAATACCCCCTCGCGCTCAAGAGAATCAGGAAAGCAATCGAAGCATGCGAGAAAAACGGCTACCTCGGAGACAACATTCTCGGCACCGGATTCTCGATACATCTCAAAATTATGGAAGGAGCCGGGGCTTTCGTCTGCGGCGAAGAGACGGCACTTATCGCCTCTATCGAAGGCAAGCGCGGCACGCCCCGCCTGCGCCCGCCATATCCGGCTGAAGCCGGGTTGTGGGGATGCCCAACGCTGGTCAACAATGTCGAGACCTATGCCACCGTCGCGTGGATTATCAGAAATTCGTCTACCACATTTTCGGAGAACGGAACCGGGAGCAGCTCCGGCACCAAGGTCTTCGCCCTTGCGGGAAAGATCAAGCGGGGCGGGCTTATCGAGGTGCCGATGGGAATAACCCTGCGTCAGGTCGTGGACGAAATCGGCGGCGGAGTGCCGGACGGCAGAAAACTCAAGGCGGTTCAGGTCGGCGGCCCGTCGGGAGGGTGCGTCCCAGCGGCGTTGAGCGACACGCCCATAGACTACGAACACCTCGGAAAACTCGGAAGCATCATGGGCTCGGGCGGACTGGTAGTCCTCGATGACAGCGACTGCATGGTCGAGATCAGCCGGTATTTCCTCCAGTTCACCCAGCGCGAATCGTGCGGCCGCTGCACCTTCTGCCGCGTCGGCACGCGCAGGATGCTGGACATTCTCGACCGGCTTGTTGAGGGTAATGGCAAGAAGGGCGATATCGAGATACTGGAAGAGCTCGCCCACCAGATCAAGAAAGGCAGCCTCTGCGGCCTCGGCCAGACCGCGCCGAATCCGGTGCTATCGACGATCCGCCATTTCCGCGAAGAGTACGAGGCGCATATCAATGGAAAATGCCCGGCTGGGAAATGCCCCGCCCTGATAAGCTATCACATAACCGACAAATGCATCGGCTGCACCATCTGCGCACGCAACTGCCCCGTGGAAGCGATAAAGGCCAGGCCTTACGAAGTGCATGAAATCGATCAGGAAAAGTGCGTCCGGTGCGGCGGTTGTAAAAACTGCTGCCCCGAAGACGCTGTCGAGGTTATATAATGCCGAAAATCACAATAGACAACCGCAGCATAACGGTAGATGACGGCGCGACTATTCTTGAAGCCGCGCGGCAACTCGGTATCGAGATACCAACCCTATGCCATTATGAAAACATAAAGCCCTGCACGACTTGCATGGTCTGCGTGGTGAAGGTTGAAGGCTTTGCAAGGCTCCTGCCGTCGTGCTCGACGAAGGCGGTAGACGGCATGGTTATCGAGAGTGAATCGGATGAGGTTTATGAAGCGCGGAAGCTCGCGCTCGAACTTCTTCTGGGCGAACACCTCGGCGACTGCGAAGCCCCGTGCGAGTCGGTCTGCCCCGCAAGCCTGAACATCCCGAAAATGCTCCGCGCCATATCTGGAGGCGACAAAAAAGCGGCGATCGAAGCTATACGCAAAAGCCTTCCCCTCGCCGCCGTTCTTGGGCGCGTATGCCCCGCCCCGTGCGAAAAAGCGTGCAGAAGAAAAGACAAAGACGAGGCAATAAACATCCGCACCATCCACGGCGCCACAGCCGAAGATGATATGAAAAGCGCGCCTTATATTCCCGTAGTCGCCCCCCATACAGGGAAAAAAGTGGCAATAATCGGGGCGGGCGCGGCCGGACTATCGACCGCCTTTTTCCTTCTCGAAAAAGGCCACACCTGCCACATCTTCGATTCGGAAAAACATGCAGGCGGCCAGTTGCTGAAACTACCGGAGGACAAACTTCCTCCCGCCGTGCTTGAACGGGAAGCATCTCTTCTGAAACTCATGGGTGCAAATTTCCACCCCGGCGTAACGGTTGGTAAAGAGCCGACCCTCGCGTCGCTGCGCAAG
>JAFGWW010000111.1 GCA_016936955.1 Planctomycetota bacterium
AAACGGCAAACAGGGAGCAGCATCAGATGCCAAGCGTTAGAGTGAAAAACGGCCCCGCAAAGGGCGAAAGTTTCGAGATAACCGACAAGCCCCTCTCGCTGGGGCGCGACCCCACATGCGAAATCCAGATCCTCGATAAAGGCGCAAGCCGCCACCACGCCGAGATTTTCCGTATCGGCGAGATGTGCTTTATCAGGGACCTTGAGAGCCGCAACGGGTCTTTCGTCAACGACGCAAAGATCGAGGAAGAACTTTTGCGCGAGGGCGACCGCATCCAGATCGGCGCCACGGTCATGATATTCGAGAGCATGGACAAGGCGCGCGACCGCGACGGCGGGCTGGAGTTTTCCGAGGAGGATGTGGGCAACACGCTCGAACTCCGCCTCCAAGACCTCAGCGCCATGAACGTGGGCGAAGGCGACGGCAGCGAAGCCGCCCGCCTGCGCGCGCTCTACAGGCTCGGACGCATCATTGC
The DNA here is from genome assembly GCA_016936955.1 of Planctomycetota bacterium. Taxonomy (GTDB): domain Bacteria; phylum Planctomycetota; class SZUA-567; order SZUA-567; family SZUA-567; genus JAFGWW01. The sequence continues at coordinate 476 of JAFGWW010000111.1, forward strand.
GGAAGAGGCCGAGGAGCGTACACTGACCGATAAGGTTCTCCCCTTCGCGGCGGAGCAGATCCACGCCGACTGCGCCTATCTCTTTACCCGCGACGGACAGAAGGGCAATATCATCCCCATCGGCACGTGGTCAAACAAGGAGCGCCGCGGCGGAAAAATTTCCCGCTCCATCATCCGCCGCGCCATTCAGGAAAAGCGCGCCCTCCTGACCTCCGACGCCATGGAAGACAACCGCTTCTCCTCCCGCGACAGCATCGTGCTGAAGGAGATCCACAGCGTAATCTGCGTCCCCCTCTCGGTCTCGGGCGACCTCTCCGGCGTGCTCTATCTCGCGAGCGACAGCCCCTCCAGCGTATTCAGCGAGGAGGAACTCGAACTCGCCGCCGCCATGGCCGACCAGATCGGCCTCGCCATCTCGCACCTTCGCATTCAGGCCGAGCAGAGGGAAAACCTTATCAGTACGATCCGCGTCCTCGTCCGCGCGGTTGAGATGAAAGACCCAACCTTGCGCGGTCGCTCGGAGCGCGTGGCGTCTTACACCGTCGCCATCGGACGCCAGCTCAAGCTCAAGCCGAAGGAGATCGAGAACCTCCAGCTAGGAGCCCTGCTCCACAACATCGGGCTTCTCGCTCACGGCGAGGATTCGCTTTACCGCATCGGCCACGAGATAGACCCGAACCTGAGCGACGGGGAGAAACTGCTCGAGACGACCATTGAGATTGTCAAGGACATGGCCTGCTTCTCCCAGATCGAGGACGCCATCAAGTTCCAGCTCGAACGCAACGACGGTTCGGGGCCGAAGGGAATCAAGGGCGCCGATATCCCCATGCCGGCGCGGATAATCGCCGTGGCGACCGCCTTCGACGCCATCGCCAACGCGATCAGCCAGAAGCCGAAGAGCGTTCTTCTCAAGGACGCGGTGGTCGAACTCGGCAGGCAGTCCGGCAGGAAGTACGATGAGGACGTGGTCAAGGCCCTGCTCATCGCACACCGTAACGACACCCTGCACACCCCCTCGGCCCAGCAGACCGAGGAGCAAGGCGAAGCGGAAGGGAAGTAAATGGATTTTATCGAGTGCGAACTTTCGCAGATCCTCCTCACCGAGAGCGCAACCGCGCCGCAGGTTATTGTTCTTCGGGAGAAGGAAGGGGAGAGAGCCTTTCCGATCCATATCGGATTTTTCGAAGCCCTCGCTATAAACCGCCACATTCATGGTGAAGAAATGATCCGCCCCATGACCCACGACCTCCTGATCGGGGTTATCGAGGGGATGGGTGGAGCTCTTAAAAGCATTATCATCAATGATATTGTAGAAGATCAGGAAGGGGCGGGGACTTTTTACGGGCTCCTCGTAATCGAGCAGGGCGACGAGGAGATCGAGATCGACTGCCGCCCGTCCGACGCGGTGGCCCTCGCCGTGCGTACGGGATGCCCCATCTTCGTCTCGGAGCAGGTTTTCGATATCCTCGCCTAGCAGCAACCGTCGCGCGTTAACACTCGCGATCAGGGATTATCAAATCAATCCGATCCGCGTCAGCACCTCGGTAATATTTTTCTGATCGAAGGGCTTTACGATATACCCGTCGCACCCGTCGCGATGAAAAGAGCCGAAAACATTCTCGCTGTCCCCGAGAGCGGTTATCATGACTATCTTTGCCCCGTCACCCAGCATTATGCCACGCGCCTCTTCTATTCGACGTATTTTTCTCACCGCCGAACGTCCGTCCATATTTGGCATCATGATATCCATCAGGATAAGGTCGTAAGGCTGATTTTCGTCCAGTGACTTCTCAACGGCGGCCACAGCCTTGTCGCCGTCAAAGGCGACATCTGCGGCATCGACCATCGGCACGCTAAACCTAACCACATCAACGATATCAGAATTGTCGTCCACGATGAGTATCTTCATTACCAAAGCCCTCCCTGCATAACGATGTGGTTCGGAATATGCACACCGCCCGCCTGCCGTGGGCGATTATGCAAGCCCCATTCCAAGCCCAGCACTTTGCCAGTACGCAGTACCCGCATCAAAAAAAGGTTATATTATTGCTTTTATGTCTGCCCACTAATCAATGATATGCCTGGCGAGAAGTCTGTCCATTCTTTTCTCTTCCATGCGGATAAGAATTGAGCTCGACTGGTTGAGCACGACCTGGCCGGCCGGGGCGCCTTTGCGCTTATGGACATATTTCGCCTGGGTGTAGGTAACCTCGACTCTGGTTGCATCCCGCGCCTTGCTGAACCATGCGGCGAGATGGGCGGCGTCGAGAAGGGTTTCTTGCGGGAGGGAGCCCTCATCTTTTTTCTTTTTCTTGTCCGCCGTCTTCTCTCCCTTCCGGGCCGGCATGCGGACCACGACATGGCTTCCCGCGTAGTTATGGACGTGGAACCACCAGTCGTTTCCTTTAGCCACCTTGAGGCTCAGGCGGTCGTTATCTTTCGCAGCCTTTCCCACGAGGATGCTCATGCCGTCGGCAGAAAGGTATTCCCTGATTCCGGATGCGTCGTCCGGACGGCCGTGGGCGGCGGATTTCTTTTCCTTGCGGGCGATGCCCTGCACATGGCCACGCAGCTCTGAGGCGCCCTGCACTATATTTTCGGGCACGGCATCATCCGCGCCTGCTTCATGCACCCATTTATCGTAAGCGGCAAGAAGGCCGACCAGACGCCCCCGCTCCTCCACGCAGAGCGCAAGTTCATTCTCCTTCCGCTCCAGCCCGGCGGTAAGCTTTTTATATTGCTTGAAATATTTTCTGGCATTGGCGAGGGGGTTCAGATAGGGGTCAAGCTTGATGACACGCTCTCTGCCGGGGTTATATAGATCGGGCAGGGTTGCGGAACTCTCTCCGCGGGCTACGGAGTCGAGGTTGGCCTTTAGGA
>JAFGWW010000015.1 GCA_016936955.1 Planctomycetota bacterium
CCCCACGTGTATTTCGACATGGGCAATACCTTCGACGACAAATGGTTTGTAAACACCCCGGGCGGCTCCTTCGACATGTTTGTAATCCGTGGACCGGAGTTCAGCGATATCGTCGGGCAATTTACCGACATGGTTGGAAGGATGCCGGTTCTCGAAAAATGGATGCACGGTTTCTGGTGCAGCAGCATCGGCTTCGAGACCACCGGGCAGGTTGTCTCCACCGTCAAGCAACTCCGCGACGAGGGCTACCCCTGCGACGCGGTGGTAATCGACGGCACCTGGCGCGGCGGGCCGAATTTCCTCAAGCAATATACGGCGGGCCACGAATATCCGGCCAACGACGTCCAGTGGCACGACGAGTTCGGCGACGGTGCGGATATGGTGGACGAACTTCTCAAGATGAATGTCAAGACCTGCCTCCACGTCAACTCGCGCACTTTTGCGGACAAGACGATCGAGGAGAATGTTCCCAAGGGTTTGCTCCGAAGGCAGAAAGGCGAGGTCGTTCCGCGCTTTACCTACGAGGAGGCGGAGCAGTTTTACCGCGACATGCTTACCCCGCGCATCCGCGAAGGCGTGGCGAGTTGGTGGACAGACCACAGCGACCGCGTAAGCGGCGAGATCCGCCCCGGCATGCCGTCGCGCAACCTTTTCGGCCCTTTATGGAACAAGCATATCCAGGAGACGATGGAAGGCGAGGGGCACAAGCCTTCGCTCTGCCTCTCCCGCGGCGGCGGCATCGGCAGCCAGAAATACGCCCTTCCCTGGCCGGGCGACACCCGCGTTGGCATCGACGGTTTTGCAGAGGACATCTGGTTCATGCTCAATGCAGGACTCACCGGCTTCCCGCTTACGAGCGCCGACCTCGGGGGCTTCACTCTTCGCAAAGACCCGAACACCGATTACGCATCACAGGAAGAGAAGGACGCCGAAGTATTTGACGAAGACAATATCTGCCGCAGGGTCTGCCAGTGCCTGCTCTTTACTCCGACCCCGCGCATTCACAACAACTGGGATGCAAAAGCGCGCCTGCCGTGGAACTGCTCCGAAGAAGCGCAAAAGCTTTACCACGCAACAATCAAGAAGCGTTACGAACTTACGCCATACGTCTACTCGTACTCGATTAACGCGGCCAAGACCGGCGAGCCGATACTGCGCCCCATGGTTTACCACCACCGCAATGACGCAAACACCTACGCCCTTGGTGATCAGTTCTACATGGGCGAGTGGATGATCCTCGCGCCGGTAACCGAAGCACAGGCCAAGACCCGCACCGTATATCTGCCGGAAGGAAAGTGGATAGACTTCTGGAGCGGCAAGGAATATCAGGGCGAGAAAAAGGTCGAGATGGCTGCACCGATGTACGCGGTTGAGGGGTTGCCGGTATTTATCAAGGCAGGCGCCATCATCCCGACCCAGAAATTCAAGAAGTTCATGGATCAGGATTTCCCCGAGGAGCTCACCCTGAATATTTACCCCGAGGGGGATTCGCGAATTGTGCTGAACGAATCGGAGTCGGTATCGAACACCTTCGCCAGCAGCTACCATGAGGGCAAGCTCGAGCTTGAACTCGAAAACAATACGGGCAAGGATCGGGTATATATCGTGCAGCTTCCAGAATATGCCAAGGTCGAGAGCATGAGCATAAACGGCGAGGAGATAAGCAGGGATAAATGGAAAGGCGAGAGGACTGTGCGCTACGAAGCCCCCTGCGCCGACCCGGTCATGAGCTGAAGCACTCGCATTAACATTAATTAGCATTACATCCTTTTTTCAGCCGGAGCCCGCGCGTTCCGGCTGTTTTTGTTTCTCACGCAAGAACCGCTCCCCCGCCCCGCCATTATACATAAGTGCCGGAGAACCAATATTTTCGGAAAAAATTGAAAGGTCCGATAACCTTCAGGCAAGTAAGGGACAGTGACCGGCAACACGGGGCAATTCGGAATAAAAACAAGGTTAAACTGGAGGAAAAGGCTCATGGAAAAGGAGTCAGGCTGCGGGGCGGGAGGCGTCACGCCAGAGGAAAATATTATCGGCTCAAGGGCTGAGTATACGCCGGGGCCACGGTGGGTGCGGCGTTTTTTCATCTTGAACATTCTCGGCCTTGCCGCCATTGCCGCACTGGTCTGGATTCTTCACGCCCCGCCGCAGGAGTTGCTGCTGGTCAGGATCGATCCGCAGGGAGAGGCAAAGCCGCTGGAGACGGGCAGCGTCAGCGTTGAATTCGGGGCGATGCTTGACGGGAATACCGTGGGGCAGGATGCGATCAAACTCACGCCATCGATTCCCGGGCATATGGAATTTTCGAACGGAAGGATTCTGAAATACGTTCTGGAAAGGCCGCTGGCGCGCGCCACCCGTTACCGCATACTCCTCTCCCCCGGCCTGCGCGGACTCAGGGGGGAGCGGGCGCCGGAAAGGATTATGGAATTCACCACGCCTCAGCTCGAGGTGCGTTCTGTAACCCAGGCCGGGGTCGAGGGGGGCGACACGATTACCCTCGCCGTCGAATTCAACGGGGATGTAAACCCCGACGAGTTGCGCGGCCATCTCAATCTGCATTACAAAGACGGCTCGCCCCTGAAATATGTTCTGGCTGGAGGAAAACCGGAAAGAAGGATTCTGCTCCATGTGCCGCAGGTATCGCAGGATTCAGTTTTTCTGACGATGGACAAGGGGCTTGCGGGAGTTGAGGGGCCGCTCGGGCTTGCCGAAGAGTACAAGGCGGAACTGCGCATCCTTACCTATGCGGAATCGGAAAGCCTTCCCCCGCCGCCGCCGAAGGGAAGCCACATCATCGCCATCACTCCGGAGGTGCGGTTCCTCGGCATGGAGCCGGATCAATACGGCGAAAACGCTGCAATCGAAATAAAGATGAATACGCCTCTCGACGCGAGCAAGGCAGGCGACTATGTCTCGATAGAGCCGGAGGTGGCCCACAATTTCGTGGCATGGGGTTCAGGCCTCCGCATCGCCGGAGAGTTTCAGGCAGGAAAGCGTTATCACGTTACCTTGAAAAAAGGGCTGCCGGCCGGTGCAGCAGGAGAACTGCACCGCGACATAAATCGGGCCGTGTGGTTTCCCGACAAGCGTGAGAGCATGCGCTTCGCTTTCGGCGGCGGATATCTCTCGCCGCAGGGGCTTCTGAAAGTTCCGGTCAATACCGTCAACATCCGCGAGGCAGAGCTCTCGGTTTCAAAACTCTATGCCTCAAATGTGGTGGAGCATGTCCTGACCGGAGAGTGGGGGATGTCTTCGCGGCACGCGTCAGAACTTGCAACGAAAAAACTCTCCTTCGATAACATCCCCAACAAGAGCGTGGAGACCTTGCTTGACCTGCGTGAACTGGCGGGGCAGGAACCGCGCGGCGTGTACGGGTTGAGCCTGCGGGACGGGTCGCGATACTGGCGGCGCGATACGGCGGGGATTGTTGTAACTGACCTCGGGTTGTCTTTGCGCATGTCGGAAACGCAGGCCCTCTGCTGGGTCACCTCCCTCTCGACGGCGAAGCCGAAGGCCGGCGTGGAGGTTCGTCTTTTCAGTAACCGGCGACAGGAGATCGGCAGCGCCGTGACAGACACGAACGGCCTCGCGGAGATCGCCCTCCACAAACTTCCCGCAGATGAAGAGGCGGCCATGGTTCTCGCAACCAGCGGCGACGACATGAGCTATCTCGGATTTTCGCGCAACACCAGCTCGCGCGGAAAAGAGGCGTGCCGGGGACGGGCGTATTTGCAGAAGGGATACGAAGCTTTTGCCTCAGCCGAACGCGGGGTATACCGGCCGGGCGACGAGGTGCGCCTCTCGGCCTTGATTCGCGGGGTCGGGTTGGAGACTCCCCCCGCCCTGCCGCTGGACATGGTGGTAAACCGTCCGGACGGGCGCGAGCTTTCGCGCAAGCGCGTCCTGTGTGACATTACCGGGCGAGTGCTGTATACTGTCGCAATCCCGATGAGCGCGCCCTCTGGATACTACACCGCATGCGTCCGCCTGCCCGGCAAGAAAGAGAACCTCGGCGAGACCGGCTTCCGCGTGGCGGATTATATCCCGCAGACATTGAAGATGGAGCTTGAGTTCCCGCCCGAGCCGCTCTCGGCCAGGGAAACGTTTATGCTTACCGCGCGGGTGCGCCACCTTTTCGGAGATCCGGCGCGGGGCCTGAAGATCAAAGGCCGGGTGAGATACGACACGGCGCGCTTTGCGCCGAAAGGGTGGGAGGGTTTCACCTTCGGCGACGAACGCATAAAAGGTTCGGGACAGAGAGACTCTCTTCCGGAAAAAGATCTCGATGATGCAGGTGAAGCGCAATTCGAGATCAAGGCCCCCGCCATCAGCACGGCCGCGGCAATTCTGATGAAGGCCGAGATCGAAGTGCAGGAAGCTGGCGGGCGGGCATTGGCCGAAGAGGTCACGCGGCGACTGAACCCGTGGCCTTTTTATCTCGGATTAAAAATGCCGGAGGCGGCGATTCATCCGCGGGAGGTCGCGCCGTTTGATCTGGTGGCGGTCGCTCCGGACGGGAAGCGCCAGGCCGGGAAGGTGGAGTGGAGCGCCACGCTTTATGCGGTCAGTTATTCTAACGTGCTGCGCAGGCTGGAGGACGGACGCCTGACCTACGACTGGACGCGTAAGGAAAAAGAGGAGAGCAAGCAGCGCGGATCATTCGAAGGCGGCGGTATGCAGATACAGATAGCGCCGCAATGCCCGGGCCCATACCGGCTGGTAATCGAGACAGAAAAGGGCTGCGCGGTGACCCGGGATTTTTACGCCACCGGCGCGGGCGGAAGCTGGCTCGCCCACGATCCGGACCGGGTAGAGCTTACTCTCGACAAGCCCCGCTATAAAGTCGGCACCGAAGCGGTCTGCACCCTTCAGGCTCCCTTTGCGGGAACCGCGCTGGTATGTATCGAGAATGAGGGCGTAAGCGAGAAGCGGATC
>JAFGWW010000112.1 GCA_016936955.1 Planctomycetota bacterium
ACGTGCTGGTCAATTACAAGGACGACCGGGATAACAAGTGCCGCATTTCAACGGCGGTGAGGAATGAAAAGACGGGGGAACTTGCGGGCGTTATCGGCATAAGCGCGCACGTCACATCCGTTCCCATGAAAAACGAAGAAGAGCTCGCGGCGCAGGTCAAGGCGGCGGCCGGACGCCTGAGCAACCTTATAAGCAATCTATAAACCATATTGGAGAACATAATGAGCAAGCCAAATTTCATCATTTTCCTTACCGACGATCAGGGTTACGGTGACCTTTCCTGCATGGGCGCAACCGACTTCCGCACGCCCAACCTCGACAGGATGGCCGCGGGCGGCGTGCGTTTTACCGACTGGTATTCGAACTGCCCCGTCTGCAGCCCGAGCCGCGCGTCGCTCCTCACCGGCCGCTATCCGGGCAACGCAGGGGTGCGTTCCATCCTCGCCGGCCACCGCACCGCCCCCGGCCTGCCCCCGAGCGTTCCGACCATCGCGAAAGCGCTGGGGGATAAAGGCTACAACACATACATGTCCGGCAAGTGGCACCTCGGCACCATCCCCGCCTGCAGGCCGAGCGCGCACGGGTTTAACAAATGGTTCGGCCATCTCGCAGGCTGCATCGACTATTTCAGCCACATCTTCTACTGGGCTATGAACAAGGGCCCCGGCACAGACCCGGTTCATGATGTATGGGAAGACGACTGCGAAATCTACGAGAACGGAAAATACTTCACCGAGATGATTACGGAAAAGGCGGTCGACTATATCCGCGAGTCGGCGAAAGAGGACAAGCCGTTCATCCTTTACGTCGCCTATAACGCGCCGCACTACCCCATGCACGCGCCGAAGAAATACATGGATCGCTTCAGCCACCTTCCGTGGGACAGGCAGGTTATGGCGGCGATGATAAGCGCGGTCGACGACGGTGTGGGCGAGATCATGAACGAACTCGAACGGCAGGGAATCGAACAGAACACCTGCACCTTCTTCACCTCCGACAACGGCCCTTCTCGCGAAACCCGCAACTGGCTCGACGGCACCACCGACCCCTACTATGGCGGCACCACGGGCAAGATGAAAGGACATAAATTCAGCCTCTACGACGGCGGCATAAAGGTTCCGGGCATCATGCACTGGCCCGCCCGCGTCAAGGCCGGCCAGGTTCTCTCAGAGCCTGTTGCATCGATGGACGTATTCCCGACCATCATGGAAGGCGCAGGCTTCAACTCCGACGGCTGTGATATCGACGGCCGCAGCATCCTCCCCCTCGTCGAGAAGGGTGATGAACTTCCCGAACGCGACCTGATGTGGGAGATGAGCGGACAACTCGCTATCAGGCGTGGCGACTGGAAACTCGTTCTGAACGGAACCCTGGTCGAAGGCGCTCCGGTTGAGGACGCGGTACATCTATCCAATGTAGTAGAGGACATGGGCGAGCGTGTGAACCTGAAAGACAAACACCCCGAACTCGTCGCCGACATGAGCGCCAAGGTCAAGGAATGGTACGCCGGGATCGAGGACGTGTGGGAGAACAAGTATTCGAAAGAGCTTAACGGGCTGGTTACGCATGCAGGATAAGACCTGTTTGATTTGCACGAAAGACAAAGAAGCCCCGGATGGCTGTCCGGGGCTTCTCTTTAGTATCCAAACTGGCTTATTTACTTTTCAAGCTCCACTGCAACGTCCTGCTTGATAAATACCAGCCCTTCTCCCACAGCGCATACAGTAAACCCCATGGCACCGTCGGCTACCGAAGTGGAATCCAAAGATATTTCGATTTCGCCTTTCTCGGTAACAAGGCCAGAGACCGCCCCCGCTGTCTCTACCGCAACAAGGGGCTTGGATTCGCCGAGGCCGGTAGTTTCCAGCACTATCCGCTGCTTTTCATTTCTTTTAATCTTTAAGCTATCAGGAATATTTTTAAATGCAGGGGTTGCATCAAAACACCCGTACTTGACTTTTCCTGATGCCTTGAAAAGGAATGCATCCAATGCCTTTATTCTTTCCATAGGCGGATGACCTTTCCAGTTCATGAATACAAATACATTCCGGTGGCGCATGAAGCAGACATTTTTTGAGGCGATGCTGCGGTCGCCAAATTTTTCTTCAGTAACCGACTCAGGAACCCCCATTTCAAAATGCGACAGTTCAGCATCAATCATCGAATCGGCAATTTGCTCAGTCTGGCATACTGCGATTCCAATCTGGCTGATCTGCCCCTCTCCCGAAAGCTTATTGTCGACCACCAAACCTACCCGGCCAACGTGTTTGCCGTCGACAGAAATACCGACAGTTTCCATGAGCTTGTCCAGCGGGATGAAGGTGATTAACTCGGGCTTGCTCTTGTCCGCAGCTTGAGCGCATAGGCTCAAGCACAGAACCAGAAATATAAGAGAACATACGCGCATATCGATCCCTTTCACATTCCCTATAGGCACCAGGTTACCCGAACCCGTTCTCGCGCAGGAAGCTTTCCGTAAGTCCGCCGCCTTCAACTTCGGCGCGGCGGGCGGCGTAGCGGGCCAGCATGTCGACTTCCAGATTTACTTTCGAGCCTACTTTCTTGAGGTGCAGATTGGTCTTCTCATAGGTGTGGGGGATGACGGAGACGGTAAACCAGTCGCGCCCTGCTTCGGCCACGGTAAGGGAGATGCCGTCGATCGCGACCGAGCCCTTGGTGGCAACGAGGTGGCGCAATTCATCAGGAAGCGAGAAGCGGAAGACCCAGCTCTCGGGGAGCTGGCGGATATCGGTTACAGTGCAGGCGGCGTCAACGTGGCCGGAGACGATGTGGCCGTCCAGTGGATCGCCAGCGCGGAGCGCAGGTTCAAGGTTGACCGTGTCCCCCGCCTTGAGCGAACCGATAAGGCTGCGGCGCACGGTTTCGGTTACGGCATCGAAGGTGGCAACCTTGCCGGAGAGGGCTGTTACGGTAAGACAGGTTCCGCAGATCGCGATTGAAGCGCCGATCTCGGGAGAGTATCCGAGGCCAGAGATATCGACGGCAAGGGTAATGCCGTTCCCCTTGGGAGAAACGGAGGCGACCTTGCCAAGGGATTTTATCAAACCTGTAAACATCTTTGCATTCATCCGAATATGACTATTGCGTAAAAAGCACGGCTTGTGTTATATTACTTCTTTGCGTTTAACAGGTCAACGGCTGGCACTTAATTTATAGCAGCTTAAACAGACAGGAGTGACACAGAAATGATCGGCATGAAGTTCGGCGGCACCAGCGTAGGTACGGCAGAAACCATCAGAACAGCTTGCGGGCTGGTCAAGAAATTCATCGACAAGAAGCCGGTTGTAATCGTCTCGGCCCACAACAGCCCCACCTGCCGCATGACAAACACCCTCATCGCCTCGGCGGAAGAAGCCTTGAGCGGCAAACCGGATTCGTCAAAAGTTTTCGAACTTCAGCGCGGAGTCTGCAAAGACCTCGGCATCTCCAGCGATATCGTTGAACCTCTGCTTGAAGAGTATGACCGCCTACTGGTTGGCATCTCCATGATTCAGGAGCTCTCGCCGCGCACGATGGACCTCGTGATGAGTTTCGGCGAACGCATGAGCAGCCGCGTATTCACCGCCGTCTTCAACAAGGAGTTCGGCGTAAACGCGAAACACGCCGATTCATACGACCTCGGCCTTATTACAACCCCGGCCTTTGGTGAGGCCCAGCCGCTTAACGAATGCTATCCCGAGATCAAGAAGAAGGTTGAAGAACTCGGCGGCGACTGCGTTATCACCACCGGCTTTATCGGCAAAGGCCCCCACGGGCACATCACCACCCTCGGCCGCGGCGGATCGGACTACTCGGCCACAATCTTCGGCGCGGCGGTGGATGCGGAAGAGGTTCAGATCTGGACCGACGTAAGCGGCGTCATGACGGCCGACCCGAAACTCGTGGACGGCGCCAAGAGCATTCCCGAACTCTCCTTTATGGAAGCTTCGGAGCTTGCGTGGTATGGCGCGAAGGTGCTCCACCCCGCAACCATGATCCCGGCAATCGAGCACAATATCCCCGTGCGCGTAATGAACACCCATGAACCCGACCACCCCGGCACGGTCATCCGTTCCCAGCTTGAGAGAGAGAAGGCGGTTGCCAAAAGCGTGGCGTACAAGAAACACACCAACCTCGTTACGGTAACCTCGTCGCGCATGCTTGGCTCGCACGGCTTCATGGCGAAGGTTTTCGAGATATTCAACCGCCACAAGCTCGACATCCACATGATCGCCACCTCAGAGGTTTCAATAAGCCTTACCATCCCCGAGGGATCAAACCTCGAGGCCGCAACCGCAGAGCTCAAGGTTTTCGGCGACGTGGACGTAAGCTCCGACAAGGCGCTGGTCTGCCTCATCGGCGAGGGCATGGCGGGAATCAAGGGCGTTGCGCGGAGAGTGTGCGGGGCGCTGAGTGATGCGGGGGTCAATATCCGCATGATCTCCCAGGGCGCGCGGGAGCTTAACATCTCCCTGCTGGTGGACGAGAAGGACGCCGCGGCGGCGGTGCAGTCGCTGCACA
>JAFGWW010000113.1 GCA_016936955.1 Planctomycetota bacterium
AAAACCGCGACCGAGCGCCAACTGGTAGACCTGAAGGAAAAACTCGCCGACAAGGATGAGCTCGCGCCGTGGGTTACTCCCGACGCGCCAAACCCGTCGCCGGTTCCGTCGCACGTTCTTTATCCCGGAGAAGAGCGCCCGGCCCCTCCCCCGTACGAGGAAGCCAAACACCGGAGCCTGGTAAACAAGATCCTGTTTCCGGCCGTGAGTTGCCCCTATTGCGGAAGGCGCGTGCCGACCAACAAGGGCTCGTACATATTCCTCATCATTGGTTTTCTCGGACAAATCGGGTTTACCTGCCGCTTCCTTGTGCAGTGGATCGCGAGCGAAAAGGCGCGGGAGTCAATCATTCCCGAATCGTTCTGGTGGCTCTCGATCGTGGGCAGCATCCTGCTTCTCATTTATTCCATCTCCATCCTCGCGTGGCCGATCATTCTCGGCCAGACGCCAAACGTATTTATTTACTCGAGAAACCTGTACTTCATCCACATGAAGAAAAAGAACGCCCTGAACGCCGCTGAAACAAAAGATGGCGGCGAAGCGAAATAATCAGCACGCAAATGCTTGATTTATTCTGCGTAAACATCTAGGATTAGGATACTGTTCATAAGGCGGACTTGCGGTTACTGCGGGGGGCGTATAATGGATAATGGTAAAAACGACAGCGGACGGTTCATGATCGACGGCAACAGGTTGATCGTAACATCCCTTTTCGACCCGAGATACCAGCGCGGCGCCGAGGGCGAACTCCTCAATACCATCGACGGCCTGCTGGAAGACCAGCCCGACGGCTCAGTCGTCCTTGATCTGCACAACCGGGAAAATCTTCCCAGCATGCTTGTCGGAATTATCGTCGAGGCGCACAGGCGCGTCTCTTCGCAGGGGCGCATGCTAAGCGTTCTCGTCAGGCCTGACCACATCAAAAGCCTCCAATGGGTCGGCCTTCAGCGCATCTTCGAAGAAAAAGGCACCAAGACCGACGGCGACGGCCTTACCTATCTGGAACTCACAAGTAAGACAACTGAGTAAAACGTTTATCTCTGATAGGCAGGCAGAAGTCCGTCCTCTACCGTGAGGGCGAGTATGGCCATTGATGTAACAAAGACCTTGCCGTAATCGGCCTCCCGATTACTGGGCGGCGAGCTCCAGGAGCCGTCCTTGTCCTGATGACTCACAAGCACTTTCTGGAAATGGGCTGAGTACTGCTCCCACATCTCCGGCTTTGCCCGACTCATGCCCACCGCATCGTAATAAGCCCGATAGAAAAAGCGTTCACCGCTCCACTGTATCCGGTCGGCCAGAATATTATTCCCGATTTTATCAATGAGATCGTCCGCTCCCTTTCCCACAAGATAAAGGCAAAGCATCCCGAGGCCGCGCAGGTTGCTGCTTGGTGAATTGACGCTGTTGTAGCCGACGCCGCCCTTGTCGCTGATCTTGCTCCGCACATATTTGTAGGCGGCATCGATAACATCCTGCGGAACGTCGATGCCGATCTGCTGCGCCGCGTGCAGGCTCAGGAGTTGCCAGCCAGAGAGGCTCATATCGGAATCGTTTGAATCCGGAAGGTACCGCCATCCGCCAGCATTAACATCGCTCTTCTTAACGCGCGCCGCCTTGACCGTCAGGGCGAGGGCTTTCTCCAGTGCGCTACGCGCGTTTTCCTCAAGCTCGTCATCGCCGATCATGCCAAGCGATTCGGCTAGCATCAACGCAGTTATTCCGTGGCCGTACATCTTGCTCTCATCGGAATGGCCGAAATAACCAGATGTATTCTGAATAGACAAGACGTAATTGAGCGACTTGCGGAGAGCTTCGCCGCGAGTGGCGTCAGTATAGGTGACACCAGCGGCAAGGCTTGACATAAGCGCAAGAGATGTATTTACGAGCTTGAACTTGTCGCCGAAAGAGCCATCCTCGTTCTGCTGGGACATCATCCATGCAAGGGCCTTATCCGTCGCCTTTCTGCGGTCCCGCTCGCGTTCTTGCTCGCGGACTTTATCCTTATCGTTTACCTGTACCGTTTCACTGACATCGGCAGCAGCAACCGCCAACGCGAACAGGCAGGTATAGATAAACATAATACAGGAGTATTTGATCTTTGCTCTCATGTGAGATCCATAAATAAAACTTTGCGAGTAAACCGCCGTGTCTATTGCCCGGTCACAACTTCTTCCCGCAAGCGCCTGAAATATTCGCTTATCGCCTGCTGCTGCTCTTTGCTGAATGCAGCATCGCCATTATCTGCGTCTCTGATTCTGGCGTTCAACTTCTCTGCGGCCCACCCCATATCGTCACGCGAACCAGATACCGGCTCTGGCACGAGCACCGCGGTTTCATTCTCTTTCCTAGGTTCGCCAGCAAGGCTTTCGCCTTCATCAGTTGACTTATCCGATTTCTTGCTGTTGGCCACTCCCTCGCCGGCAGCGCCTGCTTGCTCTTTTTGTTGAAGAAGCTTGAGTATCCGCCCATTCCCTCCATCGCCAAGCCGGGCTGCAACGGGAAGGATCGACGCGTAAACATCATCCCCTGCCTCCTCAGAGCGCAAGAGGGCAAGCACATGATTCAACTGTACCAACAACTGGTCTTCGGTTTCATTCGATTTAACATCATCGGCCAGTTCGTCTCCGGCAATACCCTCAATAGCCTGACAGATAACAAAAAGCGAATAAAGGTGCATCTTGCCTGCTGCAACCAATTCTCCGGGAGACAGCTCATCATTATCCAGCACGGAGACAATCTTGTCTACATCGAGGTTATTTGTTTTCTCGCCATCGCCAACCGGCTTGACGGGGAAGTTTGAGATGCTTGAGAGGATAAGGCTTTTCAGCCTGTAGCACAACCCGTTAAAAGCGTCTTCTGTCGAAGCGATACGCTTAGAAAGAACTCTCGCGTCGGCAATTGCCATGGCGAGTGACCTACCGGCAGTGGAAATATTTTTGAAGAGGAACTTATCATCCACCAGATCGCCGCACACAAGCTGCTCGGCGAAGGAGGCGGTTATCGTGGAGGCCACATCATCGGCAACCTGCTCTATTTCCTTTGCCACCTTGACCATCGCTCCGCCCTCAACCTCGTTTTCATTTGTACTGTCGCGCCCGGCCATTGCTGAAAGAGACAAAGCATCGCCTGACATCCGCCTATTGATAAATCCATCAAGCTCTTCATCCCTGCCGGGCATGTCCATAGCTTCCGTGTCGGGCCTGAACACGTTGGTTTGCGTGTCCTCGGTCGACTTGGCTGCCTCTTTTATAGATATCGCAAGAGCGGTTATCTTCTCGGTAAGAAAGCCCTCCGCTTTATCCAGCATGGGCTTAATTTTCGCGGCTTGCTTGCTTGAGGCCATGCGGCCTATATCGTACCGGCTCGCCATCAGCTTACGCACCAACCGGTTGGCTTCCGCAAGATATTCGCCGCGAGAGTCTCGCTCAAGAGTCCGCCATGATTCAACATCCGCTATCCGTTTAGCAAGAACCGCCCTCCTGCCATGCAGGGCTATCGAGGCTTTGGACAGGGTGCCGTCGCGCCTCCCGTCCTTGCGAAGGGTTTCAAACATTGCAGCCAGTATATCCGCCGCCTGATTCGGCTTGCACTCCCCATTCTTCAACTGCAGCGCAAGGCGCTCGAAAGGAAGTTGTCTGGCGAAAGCCCCCCTCTTGTATTTCGGATCAAGCACTCTGGCCACAGCGCCCTTAATCTCTTCTTGCGCGGCATCACCACCTCTAAGCCCTTCAATAATAGCAAGCCGTTCAAACAGCGGCTTGACTCGTTCGATAAGCCCAATCCGCCCTCCCAGGAGCAGCCCATTGAAGTCATCCAGCACGCAACGGTAAGCTATCGCCTTTTCCACATCCCCATCAATACAGGCGGCGTCAGAGATTATCGTCAACTTGACGTATTCGCGAACCAGCGACCTTGTCGCACCCATAACGTTCACTTCGAACTCTTTAATAATTGCAGGAAGCGGTTCGCCAACAGACCAGCGCTCAGCCTGGAGTTTTGACGTGAAAGCATCAAGTAACGCGGATAGCCCCTTTATCTCATGACGAGATAAACCATCAGACATCAAGGCATGCAATTTCTCAGAATCACCAATGCGCCCGGCATCATACGCCTTTTTCGCAAGAAGCTCGAGTCCTGTCTCAAGGCGCTTCACCTCCGCAATTACATTAAGCGGAGAAAACGCTGCGAGATTTTCATCAATGCGCTTAATGTTTTTGCGCACATCTTCGGCAGCCGAAGCGAGGCTGCCATCAATCATAGAGTCTTCGCTGGCCGAAAGCTCGGAGAGGGTGGCTGCCACGTCATTCAGCATACTGGCCACTTTCCCTTTATCCAGCTTCTCCTCTCCAAGCTTTGATTCTAACTCGTACAAACGGGGCAATACCTGCTCGTCCAAAAGTTTAAAACAACGATAGGCTGCCTGTCGCTCGTAGATGCTTAAATGAGACGAAGCTGACTTGACCATAAATTTATCGGCGCATGTCTCTGCCCATGGAGCTAACTGGCCGGATCTTGCCAAAAGAATATCGCGAATCTGGGCCTCGCGATTTACGTCAAGTCGCCTGAAAATCTGACGTCTTATCTTTCCATCCATTTCAGTCAGGATATCGCGCATCACCGAAACGGAGTATAGCAAGGGGGCAACCTCACCCTCGACTACAGATCCGGACTTTCCTTTATCTTCGACACTGGATTCAAAAAGTTTATCAAGCCTGCCGACCATGCCGTCAAGTTTCTTCCAGGTCAACAAGGCGGAACGCGCGGCTTCATTACTCAGCTTGCGTCGCAAATCGATTATGTTGCCCTGCAACAGCGTTTCATGATGCTTAATTTCTCTGGATAGTTTTGCAAGATGGGAAATATCAGAAAGCTGAGAGATAGAGTTAACCCTCTTCGTAACATTTCCAAGCATTCTGGAATCGCTATCACAATACGACCGAAATAACGCCAGGTCGAATACGGGCGCTTCGCGCATATCTGCGCATATATCTTTCACTCGTTTACTATTTACATCACGGTGGCGAAATTCATTCTTACCGATGGCGCGTTCTTTACCCTTTGCATCGGCAGAACCTAGCCACAGTTTTGAATCGCCAGTCTGCTGGGCAAATTCGATTTTAACAGGATGCCATCCCTTTTTGATATTTACTGAAGAGGAGTAGCGGTTTTTCCCTGCACGCCCCCACCCTGACTCACCGAAGAGGTTTTTGCCGTCCAGGTACATCTTAATTTTGTCATCCACCAGGCATACGATAGGCTGCTTCGCGCTGGCACCGACAAAAATCTCACCCTCCATCAGCACAGACCAGTTTTCCTTACCCACACCGGGGACTTCGTAATTTTCAAGAGCAGCCCCGCCAACCGCTGAATGCTTAACTGGCCCGGAAAGGTCAACACCTTGGTAAAACGACTGGACAAGGCCAGCTTCATACTGCATAGGCGATGCCCATCCATCCTTTCCTTCATATGCAGACAATACTCTTTCAAAACGTTCGGAAGCATACTTCACCGCAAGCTTGAGCATGAAAGCTTCACTCCACGAATAAAGCCTGCCCATGCGCCGCAACAAATCACTCCTCTCTGCCTCATCGAAAACAAGATGTGCCCTCAGGGAAGCAATTACCGCCTCACTCATGGCCGGAGCCGAGACCATACGCTCAGCATCATCAAGCACATCCCGGTTCAAGCGGCACCAACTTCCAATATCTGATGCAAGTCGCACGCAATATGTCTGCGCGCCGCCATCAAAAGTCGACACGCTTGACTCTAGCTGAGCTGCCACAGACAGAATGCGATCAAGACTGCTCTTCATCCGCCTGATAGAAACAAGCGCAGTCCCTTTATGCGCAATGGGATCGTCTGGCCTGAACTCACGAGAAAGATCAAGCCAGCGCCCTGTTTCCTCATGGAACACACCAAACTCCGCTTTAATGGAGTTAGTCAAAGCGCGCAACCCACTCGCTCTCTTCTCAAGGGCAAAGATATCTTCCCGGGTCAGGAGGATTGACGTTTGGCGTGTTTTCGCAGTCTGTCCCCCGCTGTCGGCAACCACCGCGTAAAGATAAATTGTCTCGCCAGAAAAGAGCCCATAATTCAGGAGGGGCACACTGACAGTTCCGGCAAAGTGGTCGACCTTTTCCGTTTCCAGAGGAACTTTTATCTCATGCGCCTTCTTAGCGGAATCAATAACGATCAAAGACAGATCGCCAAGGTTCCTGTCATCGCTGGCTTGGACATCGACCTCCAATACATCATTTACGCCGGCAAGCCTGAGTTCAGAAAAAGCGGAGGATAGCTTTACTTCGGGTGGTGAATCCTGTTTTACCTCGATTAACCACTGCCTGCTTGTATCCGCAATAACGCCGTCCTTACTAATGAGACGAAAACGGTATTTGAAACTTTTCATGGCAACCATGGAACACTCAGCAACCTGACCATCAATGCTCATCGGCACAATTTCGCCATCATCAGTTACCATGCTTGCCGCAGTCGCCGGTGTTCCGGAAAGGACAGATCGAACTTTAAGAGAAGAGCCAGAGACCGCCTCGGCATCACCACTTTCGCGGGTGAAGGCGGACTCGTTAACATAATCGGGCGGGGTTACCTGAAGGGTCACGCGCTCGATTAGCGGAGGAGAGTAAACCTTGACGCGAAAGCGTTCGCTCTCGCCCCCTCCGACAATAATCCTGTAGCTGAAGCCTTGCGTAAGAGAGTTCATGGCGTGACGATAATAATAATTATCCCCCTGCACCGACATCGGGAGCTCTTCATTCAGGCCATCATCCCAGTCGATCATGATATTCACCGGAGAAGGAATCGGATAAACTTTGGCAACAATATCCATATCCGCACCGAACGCGGCGTTTATACTGCCCGGCATTACAGTTATATCGATGTCGGACGGTCGCCCAAAAACTCCACCCGGAACCGCAGCCCTGAGCACATAAGATCTGGCGTGGGAAGACAACATCATCCCCCCGAACATCAGAATCAATGTCATCGCAAGCAGACAAGCTTTTCTTGGCAATGACCAGTCGACAAGATTGCTGGTAGACACTCCTTCAAGCCGCGCAGCAAGGGAAAGAATCGTCCTCTCCGCCATCCAATCGCTCGTACCGGGTAGAGGTGCGCTGGCGAGTTCCACAGCGCTGAGCAACTGTTCTTCCATACGCCCACCCATGGCTTTCTCTATCATTGCGGCCGCACGCAAGCGCGAGGGCTTACGCAGCGCGATTACCATAAAGGCAATACACATAGAAAGCGACAGCACTATTATCACTGCCGATAGAGCATACCGAATCGCATCACCAGGCTGAAAAGAAACATCAATGAGTATGGCAACCAAAATAAATGACAGATAAAATGAAACAGAGGCAGCGGCGGCAATCGCAATTTGAGCACGACGCCGGGCATCGACATAATCGTCGATTTTCTGTTTGATTATCTCTGGCAGCTTACTCATGTGTTAACGCCATATCAGGACCAAATTCCATTTCACCGTTACGGAAGACCTAATCTCTTGCGCATGCTCCACTCCAGGTAAAGCAGGCCGGCCATAAGAATAATGACAAGATAATTATCCCAGAGCCGATATACCTCTGCGGTTCTTGCCTCTTTAGATTCAACAGCATCAAGCATTCCGGTTATTATGCGCTCTGTCTTCGTAAAATCTCCCGCCTCCCCGCCACAGACATCGGCAAAACGCTGCAATGTATCCGGCGCAGCGCTGAGCTCTTCTCCCTCGCGATGTGACTTGCCAATAACGATCAGATCACGGCTCTCTG
>JAFGWW010000114.1 GCA_016936955.1 Planctomycetota bacterium
CCGCTCCGCCGAGAAAGAGTATTCATACTCGCTGCGCAGTCTTAGCGGTGACGCGCGTTATCGCGTACGCCTTGGGGGAAGCGAGTCGCGCTGGTATAATGTATCTGTCGTTCCCCGCCCGGCGGTCATGACTATCGGCGGAATTGTGACCCCGCCGGAATATACGCGCATGCAACCTTACAAGCTTGAAGCTAACGACGGGGCGGTCCGCGCGCCGATCGGTAGCCGGATCTCCCTTTCATTCACCACCAACCACTCTATCGTTGAGGCGGGACTGACCCTCTCTTCCGGGCAGGTCATTCCCTGCGGGCAGAACGGCAGGGCGTGGGAGGGTGTATTCACGGTAAAAAGCAGCGGGACTTATGTGGTCTCGCTCCTTGACGGCAAGGGTAATGCTAACGAAAACCCTCTGCCGCGACCGGTGGAGTGCGTGCCCGATGCGCTGCCGAAGCTGAAGATAGTGAATCCTGCCGCGAATATGAAGACTGGCCTGGATGTCGATCTCGATCTCCGTTTTGAAGCGCGGGATGATTACGGGCTTGACGAGATATCCCTCTATTTTGTCCGCAACCGCCTCGGCGAGCCCCAGCTTCTAAAGTCGTGGAAAGTCGGCGCCGGTGCAGGTGTGGGAGAGCCGGTGTACTTTTCCCATCCCCTGCGGGTTACCCTTCCGGCTTTCGATGTTGGTGACGTGATCAGCGTCTACGCCGAAGCGACCGACCATGGTGCGCAGGAAGAGGAAGGCGTGGTCGCGGGGCAGAGAAAAGGCCGTTCGCAGGTTGTCCAGATCGAGGTTATCAATCCGGAAAAAGTTACCCGCAAATACGCACGCAATCTGGAGAAGGTGTACCAGATGCTTGAGGGTGTGCTTAAAGAGCAGAAAGATATCCATTCCGCAACGGCGAAACTCCCCTTGCGTGAGGATGTCTGCAAAGCCGCAGCGGCCTCACTTTATAAACGACAGGCAACGCTCAGAACCACCGTGCTCGACGCTTCGGGGCTTCTTGCCGATACCGAGGAGGATGAGGGGAGACGCATACGAACCGTCCTTCGCGGTTTGGCAGCAAACGAGCTCGCCGATGCTTCGTCGGCGCTCTGGAATCTTTCCAAGGCCGAGATCGATGACCTACGCGAGATGAATGCGAAAAAAGCCCTGCCCGCGCAGGCGCAGGTCATCTTCCGTCTGCGCCAGATCCTCGCTATCGTGCCGGAAATAAAGGAAAAGGAGCAAATGCCTGCGGAAGAAGAGGCGGGCGAGGATATTCCTCCGGAGGTGGAGGAGGCGGCGAAGAAGCTGCAGGAAGGGCTGGAAAAATTCAAGGCCGAGCAGAAGAAGATTCTCGAAGCGACCGAGGATCTCGCCAAGAAGGATGTGGACGACTATACGGAAGAGGATAAGAAAAAGCTCGAGGAGCTTCGCGCCGCCGAGGAGAATCTCCGTAATTTCCTCAAGGACGTCAGCTCCGACCTTTCGAAAATCCCGCCGCAGGATTTTTCAAATCCTTCGCTGTTAGGCGAGACGATAACCGTGCTCGAAGAGGTTGAGCTTGCAGAAGGGGCGATGACGGCCGGGGAGGTGGAGATCGCGACCACTGCCGCGACCACCGGCGTGGAGCTTGCCGAGAGTATGACCACCCATCTCGAAAAATGGCTCTCCGACAAGCCCGACCGCACGGCCTGGAAAATGGAGGAGCCTCTCTCCGATTACGACACTCCCATGTCGGAACTTCCCGACAAGCTTGAGGATATTGTGGGCGACCTGCTGGAGGACGAGGAGGATCTGATGTCGGAGGCGGAGGACACCTCTTCTTCGTGGGCAGATTCTCTGGACAAGGGCGCGGGATGGGACGCGGCCGACGGGCCGATTTCGAACTACTCCGCTCAGGGCGTTACCGGAAATGCTTTGCCAAACGATACGGAAATCGGCGGGCGTGCGGGTGAAGGCAGGCAGGGTAAGTCTGGCGGCGAGATGGTTTCTGACACAGCAGTCGGCAAGGGTGGGCGCAAAACCCCGAGCCGTCTTACCCCCGACTCTTTCGAGGCGGGCGAGATCAACGACCAGTCCAAAGACGCCTCGGGCGGTTCAACCGGTGGGGGCAAGGGCGGTGCGGGCGGAGCGGAAGGCCTCGAAGGCCCGCCGCCACCGCAGGAAAATGGCCCTCTCCCCAGGCTTCTCGGGAAGCAGGCCGAACTCCGCAATCGCGCCGAGCGGGTCAACCTTAATCTGAAGTTGATGGGATATAATACCTCTCTTCTTGAGAATACCTTGGCGGAGATGAAGACGGTGGAGCAGGATATGAAGTCCGGCCGTTGCCAGTCGGCATTCCGCAAGAAGCATCTTTTAATCGAGCAGCTCAGAAACGCCAAGGACGCGCTTGTGGCCGAAGCCGAGGTCAGGGCTGACCGTGCCGAAGGGCTGCCGCGCGATATCCAGCGCGAGCTTATGGATGCAACCGAAGCGGGGCTGCCGGAAGGGTATGAAGATCTGGATAAAGACTATTATGAAAAGCTGGCGGAAGAGTAGGAGGCTTTTGTTATGGATTCGGTTGAACAGAGCATACGCACGCAGAAACTAAAACTGGAGGCCTACTCCAAAGCCCGCCCCATGCTTGAGCAGCACAAGCACGACCACTTTTTTCTCCAGTCAGCCGCCGAGATTGTATTGGAATTCCTTGCCGAGCAGGGGCGCCACTTCGAGATGGCCATGCTTGTTCAGGATGCGATGAATTACATTGCCCTCGGTCTGCAGAAGCTGGAGGCGAGGGCGGTAGAGGAATCCGGCAAGATCGAAAACCCGCGCGTTATTGTCGCGTGGAATGATACGGCAAAGCAGGGGCACTGCGGTGTCTGCGGCAAGCCGGGGGTGGAGCTCGCCGAAGGCCCGGAACTTTTCATTGAAGGTGAAGATGCCCCCGTCTGCGAGGCCTGCGCCGAAAAATATACTCCCGGCCTTGTAGGGCTCATGCGCGTATTCAAACGTAACCCGCAGTTCGTCTCCGTACTCCGCGACATGAGAAATACTGACGAGGTAAGGAGTGAAAGTCCTGAAAGCCAGAACCAACCCCGCCACGACAAGATTCAGGACCAGTTCGGAGGGTTCTGATTTATCCCTGTTGTGCTTTCACGATGTTGAATATTGTCATCCACGATTTAGCGGCTGAGTTCATTCACTTCTTTCAATTCTTTATTGGCAATATGTTGCGTTTGTCCGGCAAAGTGCTAAGATTTCCGATCGAAAACTGTTTTGCGGTGATTGAGCCGCCGTGTTTTAGTTGATTGAAAGTCTGGCTTGTCCCTAAAGATTCGGAGTAGGTTAATCATGAAAAACTTTTTCGACAAGAATACCGCCCGCGCCCTCACCGGGACCCATGATCTTCGCCTTTCAAACTGGGGGCCCTATACGAAAAGATATATGGGTATCTCCCACATACCTGAGGTTGCCCGTGGCCTGCGTTTCGACATGAGTGTCTTTCCCGCCCTTTACCGGCGCAAGACCTGTGTGCCGAACATAAAGTTCGAATCAGACTATCACCCGTGGAAGGCCGCGCCCGATCTCTCATATTATGTCCACCGCCACGATATAATATGGAAAGACCAGGTATATGCCGACGTGGCTTATCTCCGCGCCGATGACAATACTGTTTATGTGCAGACCACTTTTGTAAACAATACCGGCAAGCCGCAGAATGTTGCGCTCCATTATCTCGCGTCCATTCACTTTCCGCCGGTCCGGGCGTACACCGACCAGCCTATAAGGATGCTGCGGGCGTCACTGCCAAAGGGCGCGGTGTGGGTCGACGGCCTGTCCTATCGTCATCTTTCCGAACGCCCCGATGATCCGAAAGACGGCCTTGTCGGCGATGGCCACCTGCGGGGCGAGATTCATCTTCATGGTATGGTAAACGGAACGGGAATCATGCTTGGGCCGTGGAATGACGACACCGCGACTTACCGCGTAAAACTGAAAAGCGGGATCAAAAACGCGGTCGCCCTTCTGCGCTGCAAAATGACCGATGCTGGCGGTGCCGCCATTCGTCTGGGTGGGAAAGCGATAAAAATATCCGCTTCCGACGAATTCCAGATCAAACGCGTAAGTCTCGGCGATCTGAAAGCCGGTGCCCATGACCTTGAGCTTGCTTGCACAAAAGGCGCGGTGGTGATCGACGGCTTTGCCATTGTTGCAAAAGGCGAGGAGAGCAAGATAAACTTTGCGCCAGTGGAATGGGATTGCGTTCCGAAGGTGGAGGAGGGGAAGAACTCCCTGCTTATAAAATACAGCGATGTTAAAGACACATATGGCGTGGCGTGGACGGGTGACGAATATTTCGTGCGCGAATTTTTTGGCGATGACATCGATGTTAGTTTCCGGCAGAATGCAAACAATCACGTCTCCAAAAAACTCTACGGCGGTGGCGAGGGGCATTATTCAAACGTTTACGTGCGCCCCGTCTTCCTTGAGCCTAAGTCAACTATCGTTCTTTACGGTATGGTGACAAACGGCAGCCGAAAGAGCGTGCAGAAAGCCTTTGGCGCGTGGCCGTCGGCGCTAAAGAAACTCCCCGGGCGTTTTGCCGAGGAGGAAAAGAATGCCTCCCTTCCTCCCGTAAACCCGGAAGGCGAGACTTACCGTTTCAGTCAGGAACGCATGGCCGCAATGACCATGACCAATATCGTATATCCCGTGCGCACGCGAGGTTCCTATATCCGCCACTACACGCCGGGTCGCGCATGGGACTGCCTCTACACATGGGACTCCGGCTTTATCGGCCTCGGTCTTTTAGAGATGGATATGGCGCGCTCGCTCGATAATCTCAACGCCTACCTGACCGATCCCGGCGCAAGCGGCGCAGCCTTTATCCATCACGGCTCGCCTGTGCCAGTGCAGTTTTATCAGTTCCTCGAGCTTTGGAACAAGTCGCAAAGCCGCGAGATGGCCGCGTTTTTCTATCCCCGCCTGCGCCAGTATCACCACTTCCTCGCCGGTCGCAATCCCGTTTCCCGCACGCGCAAACTTGCGAGCAATCTTGTCAGTACGTGGGATTACTTCTATAACTCAGGCGGCTGGGATGACTATCCGCCCCAAGAGCATGTCCATCACGAAAAGCTTACGAGGTTTGTGGCAACGTCGACGAATACCTCGCAAGCTATCCGTACCGCGAAGATACTGAAGATGGTCGCTTCCGAACTTGGCGAACCGGTGGAAGAGTACGACGAGGATATCGCCATCTTCACCAACGCCCTGCAGACCCATGCGTGGGACGCAAAGAGCGGTTATTTCAGTTACGTTCTGCATGACAAGGCGGGTAAGCCCTGTGGCCATCTCCGTCACGAAAGCGGGAAGAATTTCAACATGGGGCTGGATGGCGTGTCGCCCCTTGTGGCGGGGATCTGCACCCCTGCGCAGGAGATGGGGCTCGTGGAAAAGCTCATGAGCGATCGTAATTTGTGGTCGCGCTGCGGGCTTTCCACGGTCGACCAGTCGGCGCCATATTTTTCCGACGAGGGCTACTGGAACGGCGCGGTGTGGATGCCGCACCAGTGGTTTATCTGGAAAGCGCTTCTGGGGCTTGGTTATACCGGGCAGGCTTTCCGCATCGCGAAGACCGCGCTCGATGTCTGGAAAAATGAGACCGAGGAGTCGTATAACTGCTTCGAGCACTTCATCGTCCGCACCGGCCGTGGCGCTGGGTGGCACCACTTCAGCGGCCTCTCCGCCCCGGTGCTCAACTGGTTCCACGCCTACTATATGCCAGGCAGGCTCAATGTGGGGCTTGACACGCACGTCGCGTCGCTCGATTTCGGCAAGGGGCATACTTCGATGCAGGCCGAGCTGCACCAGTACGGCTCGCCGGATCATTCCCCAGCCGTGATCGCGGTCATGAAACCGGGCAAGTCGTACAGTGTAACTTTCGGCGGCGAGAAATGCGAGTACAGCCAGAACGCCCACGGCGCGCTTGAGATAAGGTTGCCCCGTGGCGATATGAGTGGTGTCCTTGAGATCGGTTGAGTTTGGCTGGAATCAGCGCAGCGGTTATTCCGGCATGCGCAGGACGAAGACCTGGGTGAAGTAGAAGGTGCCGCTCTCTTTTGATTCGTGAACCGCGACGCCGGTTTCCCTGAAGCGGTTTGACATGATGTTTTTCTTGTGCTCTTCGGAAGCGAGCCACCCGCGTATCGCTTCGGCGACGGGGTCTGCGAAGTCGCGGTTGCGGGCGAGGTTCTCCCCGCACTCGACCCAGACGATGGGCTTTTTGCGGAAGCCGGTGTTCTGGTAGTTGTCCAGGCGGTCTTCCACCATTTTGCCGTCAGCGTCGCGGTGGTCGAAAGCGTTCTTGTCGCCGGCGTATTCGCGTTCGATCATGTTGGCGTTATGTCGGCGGGCAACCTCGCGCAGATCGGCTTTGAGTTCAAGAGACTGGAGGCCCGCGTCATTGCGCAGGTGGTTGATTACCTGCACGGTGACGTACTCCAGATCTTCCCTGAGCACAGCATGCTTCTGCCTCTCGCAACCGCCCAGAGCGATAATTGCGAAGCACAGAGCAAGCGCGGCTGAGGTTGTTTTTTTTGAGAGCATAATCGATTCCCGATTTCGCGATTGTCCCCGTGTCTTATGTTACGAATTGCGCGGGGCATTTCAAGTATAATGAAAAGCTGGAATTCATCTTGACCTGAAACGCCATAACAGGGATACATGTTAGGGATGAGTAAAGACAAGGCAAACCCCACAGGCGGATTCTCCTCGAAGACTGATGAGGAGCTTGC
>JAFGWW010000115.1 GCA_016936955.1 Planctomycetota bacterium
AAAGGTTACCAGTCCCACCCCAACGCCGAAGTGGTTGCGGTGGCGGACATGAATGAAGACCGCCTCAAGAATGCGGCGGATGAACTGAACATCCCCAGCACCTACACCGACGCCATGGAGATGCTCAAGACCGAAAAGCTCGATGTGGTCAGCGTGGTTACGCCGAACAAGTTCCACAAGCCCCTCACCATCGCCGCTTTCGAGGCCGGCTGCCATGTCCTTTGCGAAAAGCCCATGGCGATGAACGCCAAGGAAGCCAAGGATATGCTGAAAGCCCAGAAAAAAGCGAAAAAGCGGCTCATGATCAACTTCTCCTACCGCTTTACCGAACAGGCCTGGGCTCTCAAGCAGCAGGTGGACAACGGCATTCTGGGGGACGTATATTTCGGAAAGACTTACTGGCACCGTCGCCGCGGCATGCCCGGTTTCGGTGGCTGGTTCGGTACCAAGAGCCTCTCCGGAGGCGGCCCGCTGATCGACCTCGGCGTCCACCGTCTCGACCTTGCCCTTTGGCTCATGGGTTACCCCCAGCCGAAGTGGATTATGGGCGGCGCCTGGAATCCGATCGCAACCGAGATCGCCAAGCGTGAAAAGAAGACCTACGATGTGGAAGACCTCGCCTGCGGCATGATCCAGTTTGAAAATGGCGCATGTCTGGAAGTCGAAGCTTCCTGGGCCGCGAATATCGCCGAGTCCGAACTCATGGAAACCCGCCTTCTTGGTACAAAAGCCGGACTGGTACAGCGCAATGTCGGTGGAGGGTATAATTTCGAGGCAGAGATTTATCTCGAAAAAGACGGCGCCCAGTACGATATGAAACTGCACCCCCCGGTTCCCGCCCGCCAGAGCAGCTACTATCACTTCGTAGACTGCATCGCCAACAACAAGCCCCACATGGCGACCGGCGAAGAGGGCCTTATCGTTATGGAAATTCTCGATTCTATATATGAAAGCGCGAAAAAGGGTAAACCTATACAGGTTAAGCGGTAGCCAGATACACGCAACTGGATGATATCTGTACAGTCATAGACCAGGCGTTTATAAATTAATCCAAAGGCAAGGAGTGGTAAACTCCTTGCCTTTTTATGTAAATATATTTTGATTTTGTTGGGTCTTTGTTATTGACATAAAAGAATGTATATGTTTTTATCATCGTGTAAGGGCCTTGCATAAAAAGAGTAAAATGATCAGTTGGCTGACATTGCGGAGTTCGCGCAGTTTTTCTCGTAAGTAACAAAAGTGTCATATGTGCGTGCGCAGCGCAGAAAGAAAGCTTCCTTGTCTCTGCTCTGGAATGCCTCTTGCGAATGCTGGAGATGTATGCGGCGATTGTACATTTGCAGACTATTGTGTTTTTATGCAGGCGCAGGCTTTGGAAGTGGAAGGAGAAGGTCATGGCTATAGATGCTCAGGATAATAAAGTCAGGATTACGGGTAAAAGTTTGATCCGAAATGTAGTGTGGGTGCCGATTGCCATGCTTGTTCTGCTTGGAGCAGGTATGGTTGTCTACTCCGCCTACTCGATTCGGTCGCAAGGCAACGAAGAGGTTGAGCGCTTCCGGAATACCGCGATGAAGTCTGCCGAAGACTCGATCAAGGGTAATATCGAGATCGCCTTCGCGACCATATCTTCAACCTATGAAAGGGCGACAGACAGCCATTATCTGGAAGCTACCTACGGCCATAGGCTCAAAAATATTATCGACCTGTCCGAGAACGTTGTCCTTTCTTATAAGGAGAAGGCCGACAAGGGCGAGCTTTCACTCGAAGAGGCGCAGAACCGTGCCAAGGACGCAGTTGAAAAACTGGCCTATGACGGGACTACTGGCTATGTCTGGATAAACGACATGGGAAGGCCGCTGCCTAAAATGATCATGCACCCGGTCAGTCCGGCTCTTAACGGTAAGGTTATGGATGGCGCGAACTATTATTGCGCCCTCGGTAAGAAAGAAAACCTTTTCAAGGCCATGGTCGACGTCTGTGCCAAGAATGGCGAAGGCTTTGTCGACTACGTATGGCCGAAGAAACTCGCCGACGGGAGCATGAAACCTGATGTTGCCAAGCTCTCCTATGTCCGTCTTGTAAAGGGATGGAACTGGGTTCTCGGAACCGGCGTGTATGTTGACGACGCTCTCGAAGATGCCAAACAGGAGATCAAGAATATCGTCGCCCAGATGCGTTATGATAATGGCGAAGGATATTTCTGGATCAATGATATGACGCGGCCAACGCCAAATATGGTAATGCACCCCATAACTCCCGCACTCGACGGAAAGGTTCTTGATAACCCGGCTTACGATAACACTGCTATAAATGGAACCAAAAATCTGTTTACTGCCGTGGTTGATGTCTGCGCGAAAGATGGCGAGGGAATGGTGGATTATGTCTGGCCGCGTAAAAACAAGGACGGCTCCATGAGCAAGCCCTTGCCGAAGCTCTCTTATGTGAAATTGTACAAGCCTCTCGGTTGGGTTGTGGGCACCGGCGTTTACGTTGACAATATCGAGAATGCAATCGCCGCGCAGAGAGAGGAAACCGATCAGAAGGTCATGCACTCGATGATGATGGTTGTTCCCACAATAGGTCTTGCCATTGTTGTTCTACTCGTCTTCCTCTATCGCCGTACATCAAGAGCCGTTGTCCGCCCGATCCTGAAAGTCTTTGGCGCCATAAACGCCATTTGCGAGGGCAGCACGCAGGAGGCGATGGCCCTTGACGAGGACACCCGCAAGGGAGTGGTCAGCACAATCCGCAAGCTGGTCGGGAGCATAAAGACAATGGCCGCCCATCTCAACGACCGCACCCGCCTTCTACAGAACATCGCGGCCGGGGATTTGAGCGACACTATTGAGGTTGCGTCCGACAAGGATGCGATGGGTATTGCCATGGTGCAAATGAGCGATGAACTCAACCGGATGGTGGGAGAGATTGATGACGCGGCCGAGCAGGTCAACTCCGGTTCCGACCAGGTCTCCGACGCCAGCCAGTCCCTCTCGCAGGGTGCGACCGAGCAGGCCGCCTCTCTCGAAGAGATATCCAGCTCCCTTACGGAAATTGCTTCCCAGACCAAGACCAACGCTGAGAATGCTACAATGGCGCAGAATATCACCGCCACCGCCCGCGACGCTGCGGAGCGTGGCAACTCCAGCATGACCGCAATGGTGGACGCCATGGGCGACATCAGCGCATCCAGCAACGAGATATCGAAGATCATCAAGGTCATCGACGACATCG
Source organism: Planctomycetota bacterium (assembly GCA_016936955.1). Taxonomy (GTDB): domain Bacteria; phylum Planctomycetota; class SZUA-567; order SZUA-567; family SZUA-567; genus JAFGWW01. The sequence goes on from JAFGWW010000115.1 coordinate 3,235, forward strand.
CTTTCCAGACCAACTTGCTCGCCCTGAACGCGTCGGTCGAAGCGGCGCGCGCCGGTATTCACGGCAAGGGCTTTGCGGTGTTGCAGAGGAGGTTCGCAACCTTGCCGGGCGCTGTGCGAAGGCTGCGCAGGAGACCTCGGTCCTGATCGAAGGTTCCCTCAAGAAGGTAGATAACGGCACCGGCATCGCGAATGAAACGGCAGAAGCCTTGAAGAAGATCGTAGAAGAGGTTACCAAGGCGTCA
>JAFGWW010000116.1 GCA_016936955.1 Planctomycetota bacterium
CCCCAAGCTCCCCATCGGCGAAAACGGCGAGGTGCTGGCCGGTGCCGGAACGGCGCCCACCACCGCGTTCATGGTTCTCATGGCGATCGGTGTTCTGCTGGCCCTTGTCAATATCGTAAAATCCCTCTCCGGCTCCGACTTCCCGAGCACCGCCTTCAAGGGGAACGGAACCATAATCATGCTCACCATCTTCCTGATGGTTATCCAGTTCACCGCCATCGGTATCGGCATAGTATTCTTCCACCTTCCGGCCATGGCCGAGGCGGGGCTTACTCCTCCCGAATGGCTCGCGAACTACCACTGGGCCAAGCCCGCGATCATGATAATGGGCCTCTGGGGATCGATCGGCTCCAACAACATGCTTCTCTATCTTGCCGGTATCAGCAACATCCCGCAGGATCTTTATGAAGCTGCCGACATTGACGGTGCGAGCAAGTTCCAGAGCTTCTGGCACGTAACCTGGCCCCAGCTCGCCCCCATCACCTTCTTCATCATGATCATGAGCGTCATCGGTGGCCTTCAGGGCGGCTTCGAGATGGCCAGAACGATGACCAAGGGTGGTCCCGCCGGCGCGACCACGACCCTGAGTTACTTCATTTATACGGAAGGCTTTGAAACCGGTCGCCTCGGTTTTGCTTCGGCCGTGGCCTGGGCGCTTTTCGGTCTTGTCTTCCTTTGCACTATGTTTAACTGGAAATTCGGGAGTCGCCATGTCAACGACTGATATCAACGAAAACAAAACCGGTCCCGTCGTATTGAGCGATATGGCAGCGGAACACGAACGCCTGAAGAAGGCGGCCGAGATGAGCAATTTCATCAAGTCGGCGTTCCTGCACCTTATCATCGTCAGCATCAGCATTACCTTTGCGTTGCCATTCCTCTGGATGGTGCTGACCAGCCTCAAGGACATCTCCGAGGTCGGCCTCGAATCATGGTTGCCCAGCGCTTTCAGCAACGAGAAGCTCAGCTTCTGGGAAGCGATGAAAGAGATCAAGTGGAGCAATTACAGCGAGGTCTTCGAAAAGATCGACTTCGGCCTTTTCTACTGGAACAGCGTCTTTGTCGCCGCCTGGGTTACCTTCCTTCAGGTCTTCACCAGCTCTCTCGCGGCTTTTAGCTTCGCCCGTCTCCAGTGGCGCGGCCGTGACAAGGTCTTCCTCCTCTACCTCGCAACCATGATGCTCCCCGGCCTCATCACCATGATCCCGAAGTACAAGATCATGATCGAGCTCGGACTGGTCGACTCTTATGCGGGTCTGATTATTCCAGCTTCGTTCAGCGCCTTTGGAACCTTCATGCTCAGGCAGTTCATGCTCACCATCCCGACCAGTCTTGACGAAGCCGCCGAGATCGACGGGGCGAGCAAGTGGCAGGTGTACTGGAACCTGATCCTGCCCCTGAGCCGTCCGGGTCTTATCACCCTGACCATCTTCACCTTCCTCGGCGCGTACAGGAACTTCTTCTGGCCTCTGGTCATGCTCAAGAGCACCCACAAGTATACGCTTCCGATCGGCTTGCTTTACTTCGATAGCAGCCAGGGACAGGAAACCAACCTTCTCATGGCCGCGGTTGCCATGTCGGTTGTTCCCATGATCGTGCTCTTTGTTGTGCTCCAGAAGTATCTGGTCAAGGGCATCCAGCTCGGCGCTGTCAAGGGTTAGAGCGGATACAGCCAAATTGTTCGCAGCGGGCGAGGCTTGTCGGCCTCGCCCGTTTTTTTTATGAAACCGTCAAAGAAAGAAGCGCCCACAAATCTCTAACTTGACATGGGGGCGGTGTGGAAGTTATCCTTCAGGGATTAATCACAGAAAGTCCGCCGCAGCGGGCTCCGGCACAGGATTTATAATGAAGAATAAAAGCGATGCGGGTCAGGGCGCGCCCAAGAAACGCAAGACGCCCATTCCTGTTGCGGTCATCGACGTTGGCGCCACCTCGGTCCGGATGACCATCGCCGAGATCAAGCCTAATGGCGACCACGTTATTATCGAAGAGCTGGTCCACCCGGTAAGCCTTGGCGTCGATACTTTCCAGTGCGGCCATATCCGCCCAGTAACCATGCGCGCCGTCTGTCAGGTGCTCTCAAACTTCTCCCGCGTGCTCAAACAGTACGAGGTCGAGGAGGTTAGGGCGGTGGCTACCAGCGCCATCCGCGAGGCTAGCAATCAGGACGTGGTCATCGACCGCATCCGCCACGAATCCGGAATCGACCTCCTTGTTCTCGATGCTGTGGAGGAGAGCCGCCTCACCTATAAGACGATTCTGCCTTTTCTGAAAAAGCGCCTTCGTTCCAAGAAGCGGCACACCATGCTGATCGACCTTGGTGGCGGTTCCACCGAGATCATGGTTCTCAAAGGCCACGACCTCGCTTTCGCCGGTTCGCGCCGCCTCGGCATGAGCCGCATCTTCCACTCCAGCGCCCAGGCGGAATGCCAGGACTCGCAGGCCATGCTGGAGACCGCCATCCGCAATATCGTAGGCTCTACCGAAGACCTTTACCGGGCTTATCCGATCAAGGAATGCGTAATCATCAACGGCCTGCTCGTGAATTCCCTCTCCGACGAGAAAAAGGTTGAGGCCTTCGAAGACGGGATCTGCCTCTCCTCCGAATCTTTTCGCAAAGCCTCGGTCGAGTCGGCCGGGATGAACTCGCAGGAACGGAGCGAGCGTTTCGACATCGGCCCCGCCGACAGCGAGCTGCTGCTTCCGGCCATGATGATTACCCAGGCCTTCCTCGATACCCTGAGCGTGAAGCGGATTTTCTTTGTGGACGCCGATATGATGCAGGGCATGCTTGGCGACCTCATCAGCGAGATTAACGGCAAGGATCCGCTCGAGGAATTCAACCGCCAGATCATCTGTTCCGCCCAGGGCCTTGCGGACAAGTATCACTACGACAAGAAACATGCCGAGCAGGTTCACAAACTCTGCTGCCAGCTTTTCGATTCCTTCAGCGCTTTTCTAGACCTTGATGCCAAGGACCGGATCTTCCTCCGCGTGGCCGCCATCATCCACGACATCGGCATGTTCGTCAGCGAACTCGCCCACCACAAGCACAGCTATTATCTCATCCGCTGGTCCGAGATTGTCGGCCTCTCCGACGATGACCGGGAAATTATTGCCCAGGTTGTGCGCTACCACCGCAAGGCGAGTCCAAGCCCGACCCACAGCGAGTACATGGCCTTGTCGGTCAGGGACAGGATCAAGGTGAGCAAGCTCGCTTCGATCCTCCGTATCGCCGACGCCCTCGACCGCAGGCACCGGCAGGATATCCACTCCCTGCACGCGAAGATTACCGACGACGAACTTATCATCAAGGCCGAGACCACCGGCGACCTTATGGTTGAACAGGCCGCCATGCTTGATAAGGGCAATCTCTTCTCCGAGATCACCGGCATCAAGGTTGTTTTGAAAAAATATATTCCGTAAAACCTGATTGCGACTTGCTGGAAACATCTATCTATGAAACTCGACGATCCGAAAATATTCATCAACCGCGAATTGAGCTGGCTCGATTTCAATTTCCGCGTCCTCGCCGAAGCGGAGAGCGACAACGTCCCCTTGCTGGACAGGCTCAAGTTCATCGCCATCTCCTCCTCCAACCTGGACGAGTTCTTCATGATCCGCACCTCCCTCGTCCACCGTGCGATCGAGGAGAACACCGGAGCCCTCGGCCCCGACGGGCTCTCCCCGCGGGAGACTCTCGCCGGCATCTCAGAGAAGACCCACGAGATGGTGGGCCGCACTTACGAATGCCTTCTGAATAAAATCATCCCCAGCCTTCACAAAGAAGGTATCGAGCTGCTCCGCATCAGCGACCTGACCAAGGAAGAACTGGCTTATCTCGAAGGATACTACAGGGAGAACGTGCGCCCCGTCCTTACGCCCATGGCTATTGACACAAGCCACCCCTTCCCCCTTCTTGCAAACCTCGTCACGTATATCCTTTTCAAGGTCAAGCCGATCGACAGTGCGGCGCGCGGATTTTTCAGCCAGACAGATACGGTTCTGATGCAGGTGCCCCCCGGTATTCGTCGTTTTATCAAGCTTCCCGGCAGCGACCAGAACAAGAGCCGCTTTGCCATTCTCGACGACGTGATTATCCGTTTTGCCGGGCAAATTCTCGGCGGCTACGAGATCAAGGGCGCTTACCCCTTCCGCGTAACCCGCGACGCCGACTTCACCGTCAACGACGAAGAGGTTGACGACCTCATGCAGGCTATCGAGAAAGAGCTTCGCTCCCGTCGTCGCGGCTCACCCGTCCGCCTCGGCATCAGCACCGACGTTCCCCCGGAGATTGTTTCTTATATCCAGGGCGAGTTGGGTCTGGAGGAGCGCGACGTCTACCATATTCCGTGGCTCACCGACCTGAAGACGCTTTTCGGTCTGATCGGCCTGATCGACAGGCCCGACCTTCTTGATAAAAAGTGGCCACCCCACGACCATCCGCTTTTCCTGACCTCCAATACAGATATTTTTGATGTGGTCAAACGCAACGACGTTATCCTGCACCATCCTTATCAGAAATTCGATCCGGTGATCCAGCTCCTGCGGCAGGCGGCGGAAGATCCCGACGTGCTTGCTATCAAGATCACCCTCTACCGCGTCTCCGGTGACAGCCCGCTGGTAACCGCCCTCATGAAAGCGGCGCAGAACGGAAAGCAGGTCACGGTGCTGGTGGAGCTGCGCGCGCGCTTCGACGAAGAGGCCAACATCAACTGGGCCCGCGCCCTCGACAATGCCGGCGCCCACGTTATATATGGCGTGGTCGGATACAAGACCCACTCCAAAGTCTGCCTCGTGGTTCGCCGCGAGGAGGACGGCATACGCCGTTACGTCCACCTCGGAACCGGCAACTATAACGACAAAACCGCCCGGCTTTACACCGACATTGGCTATTTCACCTCGCGCCCAGATTTCGGGCAGGATATCTCCTCTTTCTTCAACGTGATTACGGGATACTCCCTTCCGCCCAAGTGGAATCGCATTGAGATGGCTCCCACCGGAATGCGCGAGCGTTTTATCAGCATGATCGAACGCGAAATCGAGAAGCATTCGCCCGAGACCCCAGGCTATATCCGCGCCAAGATGAACTCCCTTATTGACCCTGAGATTATCAAGGCTCTTTACAAGGCGAGCATGGCTGGCGTTACCATCGACCTTGTGGTGCGCGGGATGTGCCGTCTACGCGCGAGGGTCAAGGGCCTCTCCGAAAACATCCGCGTCTTCAGCATCCTCGACCGTTTTCTCGAACACAGCCGCATCTACCATTTCCATAACGGCGGCAATGAAGAGGTTTATTGCGCCAGCGCCGACTGGATGGAACGTAATTTCGACAGCCGCCTCGAGCTCCTCTTCCCGATCATCGACGCCCAGGATCGCAAAACGGTTCTGCGCCCCCTCGACCTTGCCATGATCGATAACGTCAAGGCATGGGAGATGGGAAACGACGGAAAATACCACCGCTTAAAACGGCATGGCGGCGAGAAAGAAGTGCGCAGCCAGGAGGTATTATATACCGAAGCCAGCAAGGAGATGGAGAGGTCAAAACGTAAGTCCGGCCAGATGACTTTCGTTGCCCGTACCAGCCCCAATAAAAAATAACTGCACGCCAATTGTTCAATAACTTCCCCGGTGCTCGCGCGCCGGGGTTTTTTCATTCTGGTTTCACATTTTAACGCGATTACAGTTATTATTTTTAAATACGGCAAGTTTAATGCTGACAAGCGATTGTGATTTCGGTATAAGTTGATTTTGGCGCCGGTTTTCATGGGTGCCATTCCGTTCGGGTATAATAAATTGTGATCTTGATCAGGCATCCAAGTTTATGGGAGGTTTTCCGGAATAATGCAGAAGACATTCATACTGGACACCAATGTTTTGCTTCACAGTGCCGAGGCGCTCGAATCCTTCGCCGACAACCATATAGTCCTTCCCATGTCGGTTATCGAAGAGCTTGATAAATTCAAGAGCCATAACGACGAGCTGGGACGCAACTCCCGCCGCGTGATCCGCCGCATCGACTCGCTGCGCGAGAAGGGCAGTCTCAAGATCGGTGTTCCCACCGAGCCCGGCGGAACCCTCCGCATCATCAGCGCCTACGAGAGCGGCCAGCTCCCCGGCCTCGATTATCAGGTCATGGACAACCGCATCATCCGCGTTGCCTACGGCCTGCACTGCAACAAGAAGGAGGGCGAGGAGGTGATCTTCGTCTCCAAAGACATCAATGCTCGCGTAAAGGCCGACGCCCTCGGCATCGAAGCGCAGGACTTCGAGAAGCAGAAGATCAATTTCGACGAGCTCTACTCCGGCTACTGCGAGATCCAGGTTCCTTCCGAGGTGGTCGATCAGTTTTACGATACCGATATCATGGAGGTGCCCGGCGCGGTTCTTTATCCCAACGAGTTTGTCCTCCTCAAGGACGAGAGCAACCCCAAGCACACCGCCCTCGCCAAGGCTCTCGAAGACAGCATGGTCACCCATCTCAATTCGAAGTTCGATTATACCGGCAACATCAAGCCCCGCAGCAAGGAGCAGCGCATGGCGGTTGAGCTTCTGCTCGACCCGACCATCCATATCGTGACTCTGGTAGGGCAGGCCGGCACGGGCAAGACCCTCCTCGCCCTCGCCGCGGCGCTCCAGTCGACAATCAAGTATGCCAAGTACAACCACATCCTTGTCACACGCCCCATCATCCCCATGGGCAAGGATATCGGCTACCTCCCCGGCGCGAAGGATGAGAAGCTGAGCCACTGGATGCAGCCCATCTTCGACAACCTGACCTATCTCATGCAGGAAGGCGACGGCGGCGGCGAAGACGGCAAGAAGGCGCAGAAGAAGGTGGACGAATTGATGAAGGACGGCACCATCAGCATGGAAGCCCTGACCTACATCCGTGGCCGCTCCATCCCGCGCCAGTACGTCATCGTCGATGAGGCCCAGAACCTGACCCCCCACGAGGTCAAGACCATTATCAGCCGCGCGGGCGAGGACACCAAGATGATCCTCACCGGCGACCCGTACCAGATCGACAACCCCTATCTCGACTCCGCCTCTAACGGCCTGACCTACACGGTAGAGCGCCTCAAGAGCCACGCCGTCCACGGCCACATCACCCTGCGCAAAAGCGAACGCAGCGCCCTCGCCGCCGTAGCGGCCGAGTATCTCTAAACCGCTCCGCACGCAACCGAATACCCATCCCAACCCCGGTAAATCTTACCGGGGTTGATTGTTGCGTGGCGTATCCGTATAGTTATGCTGTATCGGATGTTATTTCAATCAAGGCATGAATGGAGAGAAGATGGCGGATCGCTCAGTTACAAACAGTGATGAAACTAATTACAGTTACAGTTGGCGCCTTCCTTTGTTGGGCATAGGATTGAACATAGTCGCTAACCTTGTTTTGCAATCAAACGCAACCGTACCCCATATGGCAAAAGCGGGTATACATCTGTTGATAATGGTGTGCTCCCTTCTTGGCGGTCTTTATTATACCGTGCGGTGTTTCATGCTTGAAGGGTTGGTGGAAAAGCGCAGACATGTTTTGCATGGAGTTATCGGTTCAGTTTCGATTGGCCTGGTCTGCGCCCTTTTTGGCTTCTCCCTATATGCTGTATCCTTGATAAGGAAGCAGGCTCCGGCAAACGTCGGTCCCGCAAAAACCGAAGGCTATGCCGAGATGTACAAAGGCACTGATTCAAAATTCTGTCTGCGCCTGCCTGACGGTTTCAAAACGAGCGAGGTCGGGAAGGGTAATCCTTCTGTTTTGTGTTCATACGAACGGGAAGGCATAATTGTTTTTTGCTGCGAGCTGGATGGATGTCTTGATCAGAAAACCGATATAACAAAGATGGTTCAGAACAAAGCTTACAAAACTGCCAATATAGACTGGAATGGTTTCCCGATAAGCTGCATAAGCGTTCTCGAAGACATTCCCGATCTCGGCAAATGTCTTACCACCAATATCCAGTTTCCCACCTATCCAAAATCTGTGCAGGTATCGGTATTCTCGAAACTCGAACGGGAGAAAGATATCGACGGGACAGTGCAGGATATCGTAAATGGAGCAAGCGGTGTGACTAACTGGATCAAAAAGTAACGCATTGCGCACCGTCCGCATCAGATGCTGATATCATAAGAAACCCCGGCCAAAAGATCGGGGTTTCTTTAATGCATTGCGGTCTTTATTTTATTCCTGCGCTTTCGGCGCAATCTTCTTCACGCGCACCTCTTTAATCAGGAACGGATTGCCGCCGAGGCCGAAGCAGAAGTTGTAGCCCCACTGGCCTACGAAATTCGCGTTCGTAACCGTCCATGTTTTCTCGTGCCAGTTATCGTCGTCCGGTATCTCCCACTTGTCGCCCGTCGGTTTATAACCGCTCATGGATTCGTAAAAATAAATCCATACAGTCGACTTCTTCGCCGGGGCGCCACGCTTGGCTACCAGCGTTATCTCAAAATCCCGCGGGTTGTCGGTTACGAAGGTGTGGTGTACCCGGTATGAAATATGGTGGGAGCGCTTGCCTTTTTTATTGACCGTCTCCGCATAGGTGTGGTCGAGGGCGTTTACAACCTTTACTTCTTCGGGGTTGGTGTTGCGCAGGCCAGTCTCCATGTTCGAGCCCATGATGCAGCTTACCGTATCGGTTTTCGAGAAGTCGCCGCCCCAAGGGAATTTCTTTCCCTTGTTGGCCCTGGCTTCTTCAACCATGGCTGCGGGCAGGCCGGTGATAAAGACGGCCGCGCGCGCGAGTTTCCCTTCCGCGTTAGCCGCGAGGGTGGTCGCCTTGCCGGCAAGGTTGGTGATCGTTACGTCGGAAGCGAACTTGACCGCAAGCCCGGCGTCGGTGGGTGCCCACGCAACAAGTATGCTCTGCCCGTCCTTCTCGAAGACGAACCCGTAACCGCCTTCTCCGATCTTGAGCCAGCCCGCATAGTTCGGCTCGATCCCGAGGATGGTGGAGGATAGTTTCACAGCCTCATACGACGGGCGCGGGGTCCAGTCTGCCCTGATAATGCCATGGTCGGTGCCTTTGCCGTACTGGGGCCCTCGCGCCTCGAACCACTCAATCTTGTCAAAACCCTGCACGATGGAGAGGACGAAAGCCTTGACGATAGCGTCGGTCTGGGTCGCGTCCTTTTTGGCGTCCGGCTTGACCGGCGCCTGATATCCGATCTCGGTTATCCAGAGAGGCATGTCTGTCTTCTGTTTGTTGTCGGCGAGCATCTTGCGTATGCTCCCGGCCATGCTGAGATAACCCGGCTCGCCGCCACCCCTCACAACCTCGCCGAGATTTTCATACGGATGGACGCAGATATAATCAAAGTGGCCGGCCGCCCCCGCCTTGATCGACTTGTCAAAAAAGTTGAGGTCGAAATTAGCGCACGACATGCCGATCATGCATGTCGGGTCGGCCTCCTTCGCGGCGATGTACGCGGCTTTGACCATGTCGGCGTAATCCTTGGGCTTGTTTTTTGAACTGGCGAAACCGCCGTTGAACTCGTTCCAGATCTCCCAGTATTTTATCTCGCCTTTATACCGGGTCACCGCCTGCTTCACATACTCTGACCAGAATTTGATATCCTTAACCGGACAGGCGCGCGGGTCTTTCCCGTTGGCCGATGCCCACTTCGGAAAAAAGACAAACATGCCGCTCACCTTGATGTTGTTTTTCTTCGCGTCGGCAACACCCTTGTCCGCCTCTTCCCAGTTAAACTCCCCCTGGTTTTTCTCAATCGAGTGCCACCCTGGAAAAATACGGAGCCACCTCACCCCCGCCGCGCTCAGGAGGGGATTGAACTTAGGATATTCATTGGCCCACTCCGCGCCCGAAGCGATGCCCCACGGGCTTCGGTTGTCCCTTGGGTCGGGTTCGAGAGCGGGACAGATCGCGCCCAGCATGATAACGAATGCAAAGACCGTTGTGATGATGTTCAGCTTTCTCCCCATCTCTTCTCCCTTTCCGAAAATTCGTGCTTCTGGCCTGAGATCCCGCTGGAATAAGTGTAATTGCTATATAGCAGATAGCAAAGCAAAAATCCTTGCCTGAAGCGAATTCAGAGGGTAGCCCGATAAACGCCTGTAGTGGTCGGGATTGGTCAAAAACCCGATTTATTCCTGGATAGGGATCGAACTTTAAAAGGTGGAAAATGTTGTTGGTCTGGTGCCTGTCAGTGTCATCCCTAAAAATGGTAAACCTTTCTGATATGCGCGTGAACATCCACATGTTTCCTCCCTTCCAGGTCTTTAAGTTATGAGGTTTCGTAAGAAATCGCAAAATCCCCTCTTTTGCGATTTGCAAATAATAGTTTCGTGATATATATTAGAGATCGGGAGGACGCTCTCTCTCGGGCGCTCTTCCCTAACCCTTTAACCTGTCACGATTCTATTGCCTGAGGAGGAATTTTCCGATGCAGCACTTCCCGCAAACGGCCCATTACCTTTATCTTGGCTTTGCGCTCTTCGCCCTTTTGGCGAGCGCCTGTCTGCCCGTCCGCGCGGGTGAGCTTCCTCCAAACACGATTCCGAACGGTCTCGGCATGCAGGTCAAGACCAGCGAGATTGACCAGCTTGAACCTGTGGTCGCCACCGGCGTGCGTTTTATCCGCCGCGGCTTTTACTGGGATCAGATCGAAAAAGAGAAGGGCGTTTACGATTTCACGCAATACGATGCGCTTATGGATTGGGCCGACGCCAAGGGCATCAGGGTTATCGGATGCCTGTTTAACAACAACAAGCTGCACGAGGACGACAAGAAGGGCGGAATCCAAACCGAGGCGGGCAGGCAGGGATTCGCCGCCTGGGCGGCCGCTCTGGCCGTACATTACAAAGGCCGTAACATTTACTGGGAGATCTGGAACGAGCCTAACGTCCAGACCTTCTGGCGTAAGGGAAAGCATAACTCCAAGGAATTCGCCGACGAATATTCGGCGCTGGTAAATGCTGTTGCGCCCGCGATGGTGAAAGCAGATCCCGATTGTTTCGTAATGGCCGGCTCGGTCTCGAACTACTGGGCGCCGGTTTATGAGTGGACGGAAAACTGCTTCAAGAGCGGCGTGCTGCAATCCGGTATCCGCGCGTGGTCGGTCCACCCCTACGGCGTCAGTACCCCCGAGGAGCACGCCGAAGGCGGCGGCGGCGGACACAAGAAGATGCGCGAGCTCATGCGCAAATATAACGACGGCAAGGAGCTCCCCCTTATCACCAGCGAGCGCGGCTTCTCCGTCTCGAAAACCAAGGAAGGATGGTCTGGCGGATCAAAAGAACGGGCCCGCGAGTTCCAGGCCTGGCATTTCCTCCGCCAGTACCTGATCGACCAGATGACCGACGTGCGCGTCACCATCTGGTACGAATGGGCTGGCAAGGGCGACATGCCTTTCGGTTTCGTCAACACCGACGGCACGCCCCGCCCGGTTTACAAAGCCTGCCAGAACCTCGTTAAGGTTATGAGCGGCTACGATTTCGTGGAGCGCGTCAAGACCGACAACGCCCTCGATTATCTCCTCACCTTCAAAAACGCCAAGGGCGAAAAGATGCTAGTAGCCTGGACCACCGCCGGGCCCAAGGGAAAACCTGACCAGACCAAGGACCACGAGATCGAGCTCCCCGCCGAGATGCAGGGCGCGACCAAGGCGATCGACTACCTCGGCGCCGAAACGCCGATCGAAAAGAAGGAAGGAAAGGCCGTGCTGCTTCTTCAGGGCGGGCCGAAATACGTGGCCTACTAAAGGCGCGAAGTTATTCGCGTGAAAATAATATGATAGCGTAAAAAAAGGGAGGGCTTGCCCCTCCCTTTAATTTTGGAATATATGCCTGCCGGAAACGATTGCTATACGCCTCAGCTGTTTTCGATAAAGCTCAAGATTTCGGTCAATGATTCTTCTGGATTCAAAAACTCCACCGCCTTATCGATTTCCTCGAAAATTCCAATCTCCCTGCCTGACTCCGACGCGAAGGTAGAGAATACGCGGGCAAGACCGAACTGCATCTTGTTCGTGACCAGAAAAGCAAGCTTGCCCCCGGCAACGCGGGGTTTGCCGATATCAAGCTTTCCTCCCATCTTGCAGCCGTCGACCGTAAGCCCTTCATAGGATGTGGCCTGCCTGGTGTCGCATAACTCCAGCAATCCCGTCTTTCCTTCCGCCTCCCTGTTGTACGCTGCAATATGGTCCATCAACTGCTTGTCGTCAACATCCGAACTAAGCCTTACATAAACAAAGTTGCTGCCGGGTTTGTAAATGCGCTCAAACATTAATACTCTCCACGCAGAAAGGGCAGTAAGCCGAAATTATTTATTGATTGAATTGCCCGTGCGCGTTGCAGGCTGACCCCGGTCGGTAAGATTTTCAGGCTGCCCGCACGACTATCCCATGCAATAAATATTAGATGCCTATCATCGCCCGCGCAACAACAAAACACGCCCAAGCCCGCATATTTTACAATGCAAGAGGCGGCGCGAGGAGTATAATGAAATCATGGCTTCAGAAGGACACGATCCGAACTCGATCTGCAAAACCATCAACGATATGCTCAATAATGCCCCCGGCACCCCGAGCGCCAACACGGCCCCAACCCCGGGCGCTGGCGACGAACTCTTCATGGGCCTCACCCTCTCCGGCCTGTTGCTTGCCGGACTCTTCAGCCTTGTGGGGATGGCTTTTGTAATCTATGCCAGAAAGCAGGGTCGCCTGATTGTCGGGGTCTGCGGCGTGGCGTTGATGGCCTTCACCTATTTCATAACCAACACATGGCTGATCCTCCTGATCGGCACCCTCCTCTCCTTCCTCCCCCTCATCCTGAAGCGGTTCGATATTGACTTGTAGAGTTTTCGTATTTATTGTGCGTTGTATGCTGGCATGAGCGTCGGGGCCACCCGCGGTATACCTATTTATCAAAAATTCATTTGAAATGGGTTGCCAAGAGGGCGCTGTAGTATCTTTTATTAATGCTCTTGTTACATTTTGGGCAATTGTAGTCTGTCGAGTCCGCCAAATCCTCCAGTTCCTTGCCATTTAACTCATGACAGCAGTAATAGCAAAGTCCACGGTTGGCATGACGCTCTTTTAAATTACCCAGAACCAGACCGATTCCAAGCAAAAGAAACGTAATAGCTAAAAGCCAAGAAATGATTAGCGACAACAGAAAGTGCGCATAAAAAGTGTGTGCTCCCCAAAAGTATTTATAGGTAGCAATCAAAGAAAGTATACCAAGCGCAAGACCAGCACCAAGAGTCAGAACGACTTGTATAAGGATAATATATCGTTTAAAGATGAGCTTCTCCTATCAAACTAGCGGTGTCGTCAGCACAAGAAACCTCTGTTTTGAAGGCTTTGCCCGTCTAATGCCCATTGCAATTATCTGCTGAGATATATGGTAGTTTTATGTGATATGCTTGGCAAGGAGGAAAGGGCTCTTGCAGCTACGCTGCTCCGACATTAACGCCGGAGCAGCGCGCGATCATCTAGGGGGCGGGGAATAAGTAGTTCAAGCCACTCATGCTGGGGGTGATGGGTGCGTAATAACGGAAAGTCATCCCCGGGTACCAGTAGAAATAAACCAGTTCCGAATCATTATACCACTCCAGAAGGGCAGATCCGGCTTGGCTTTGCGTATGGACGGAATATCAACGACATGGACTAATTCCTTGTGCCTTTGATGGGTAATTATGGTTTAAGAAATGAAAGGTATGGCCTTAGAGAATATAGGCCCCTTCTTCCAGCAGGCGGGCGCGCAAGGCCTTTGTATCGACCTGATGGACATCAACCGTCTCTGCCTTGCATGCAAGCCCCGCGGCGATACCTGCAGCTTCGCCCATGGCGAGGCAGACCGGCATTACGCGCACGCTGCCCTGTACCTGGCGGTCACAGGAGATTGAACGCCCGGCAACCAGCACATTTGCCAGGTCGCGCGGCACCAGACAACGATAGGGGATGCCGTGGGATTCGCCTTTTTCGTAGCGATGCCCCTTCTTCTCCCCTTTCAGGTAGTGATGCTTTTCGACTCTGGGCTTGCTGCCGTGCACGTCAAGGTAATA
>JAFGWW010000117.1 GCA_016936955.1 Planctomycetota bacterium
ATCGTCAAAATCCAGGGTAGAGGAACTGGCCACATCCCCCATTACCTCCTCGTTTTCAAGATCAACCCCCGCGCGTATCGCCTTGAGAGCAACAGCCCGGTACATCGCGCCGGTGTCGACGTATAGAAAACCTAACTTCTCGGCAACCCTGCGGGCAATAGTGCTCTTTCCGGCGCCGGCCGGGCCGTCGATCGCGACGGCGTCCATCGTCTGCATAAAATATTTCCTGTATTATAATCCGGCAGTTAAAACAGAGCCGGGGCGTGGAATCACATGTCACGTTTCATATGCCAGCGCTTGGCGGCTCTGAAACCGACCTGAATATGGCTTATGTTTGCGCGCCGAGAGACGAAACTCGCGTTGCGGCAGTTGGCACCGCTGGCGAAATGGCCACCCGCCGTAAGTTGCTCGGAATCTTTAATATCGCGGGAGGGGTCGATAACCCACTCGGCCACATTCCCGGTCATATCGAAGCAGCCCTCCGCCGACATTGCCTTATCGTTCGAGCCGACAGGATAAGGTTGCGGGTTTTTGCTCTCCGTATTTCCCCGCTCCGGATTATAACGCCCGGTATAGGAAAACTGCCTCGCCTGCGCCCCGCCCTCGGCCGCGAACTGCCATTCGTCGCGGGTTGGAAGTACCTTCCCCGCCTTTTCCGCAATAGCGATCGCTTCCTTGAAGGTCGGGGTGACAGGCATCTCACCCTTCACATTTGGCCATTCGTATTTATCGACGGCGAAAGCGCGGAAAGATTTGGCGCATAGCGGATCGTCCTCATAGGGATAAATGAAGAAGACCATCTCGGGCCCGGCTTCCTTACGCCATTCGACTTCCTTGATTATTTTCAACGCTTCCCAACTCGGCGTAATGCGGTGAACCTTCTCCGCCATCTCCGCCGCTTTACCGAAACTCGCCATCGCCAGTTCATACTGTCCGGCGAAGAGTTGCGTATTGGCAACCTCCATCGCCTTCAACGCCCCGGCCAGCGCCTTCTGCTTCTGGGAAAGTTTTTCACGTTCCTCAGCCAGCCATTCTGAAGCGGGCTTGAACTCGGGCCAGAATCTGACCGCCTCGCCCAGCGCCTTCACAATCTCGAGCTGTTTGGTCTCGGCCGATATATTCTCGTTGCGCTGATAATCTTTCGCGCGGAGGAACTCATCGATAGCCCGGCTGTAATTATCCTGCTCCCGCGTAAAGGTAGCCTTGTTCCCTGCGGTGCGCGCAATATTCGCCGCCTTGCGATAATATTCGCGGGCCGAGATATAATCCTGCTTCTTCCGGTACAAATCGGCGATGTGCCAGTTTATTCTGAATTCGAGCAGGGCCGGATTCTCATCGGGGAAAGATTCTTTCCGCTCCGCAACCATAGGCTGCATATCTTCAAGGCGTTTCTTGATCCCGTCCATATCCCCGGCCACATATTCGGCCTCCTCCTTCGCGATAAAGAGGGAGACCTCTGCGGCATCTATCTTCTTCGATACAATATCGCGGTAGAAATAACCCACAACCGGCACCGCCCTGGCCTTGCGGAAACTGGCGATCGCGTTATCGAAGTCGTCAATATTTTCATGGCTCGCCCCGACCAGATACTGCTCGCCGCTCTCCATGAAGTTCGTATAGATGAAATACTGGAACCCAAGTGCGCCTGCCGCCAGCAAAGTAATGATAAAGAAGAAAGGCAACACCCTCTTCCTGAACCGCTGCCTGCCCGCTTCATCAACGCCGAACGCTGCGGCCTTGTTGGTCGGCTGCAGACGCAGGACTTTTCTCCAGAGCGATATGGCTCTGCCGTACTTGCCCTTGTTCATTGCAAGCTTGGCCGCCTCGGTGGCGGACTCGATCTCGCTGCGCAGACGGGTAACCTTTTCCAGCTTTGACATTGCCGAATGGTTGCCCGGGTCACCGTCCAGAACCTGACGCCAACGCTTAATCGCCTCGTCGAAATCGTACTGCACCTCCGCCTCGCGGGCGATCTCGATATAGGCTTCCTGCCGGTAACGCATGGCCTGGGTATTGGTGTGACAAATCTCAAGCACCCGATCAAAACACGATACCGCCGCGTCGAACTGGCGTTTTACGCTGTACTCGTAACCCTCGCGCAAAGCACTCTCAATCCTGTCGCTGGTGCGTTTGGTGTCCTGCCTGCCGAGCTTGAGTTTATCGTTGGTCGGGTCAAGCTGAATCGCCTCATCCCACTTGGCCAAGGCTTCGGCGAAATCGCCTTTCTTATGGAGAACCGCCGCTTCGCGCGCGAGGATTTTGCCCGGAATGATTTTTGTGCGGACATTTTCCATGGTCGCAAGGAGGGTGCGGTCGCGCATGGTCGGGTGGAGCCCCTCCCACACCTCGAGCGCCTTCTCGTGCTCCTGCGCGGCCAGGTGCTGCCTTATTTCTTTTATGCTCTCGCGCTTTTTGGCGTCCATGTATTCCAGGGCCGCCAGCTTCTCGCGGGCATCGATATTATCCGGGTCACCGTCCAGCATCTGCTGAAGATCAGCCCTGACGGCATTGAGCTTGCCCTCCTCAAGAAGGCCTTCCCCGATTTTAAGGCAAGCAACAGTCGACTCGTCTTTTACAGAATCAATCCGCTTGCGCAAATCTTTATCATCCGGCCTGATGGTGAGGGCACGTTTCCAACAGTCGCACGCCGCAACCGGCCTGCCGTCGGCCATCAGCTTGTCGCCCATGGCAACCAGTTCGGAAAATGCCTCGCCCGAGGTTATCGGCTTGGCCGCCGGAGCGTCATTAAAACCAAACTCCGAGCGCCTCTCGATCCTCGTCGATGGCCGTCCTCCCACAACGCCGGTATCGCCACTGAATTTCAAGGTCGGGTTCATATCACCCACGGGCTGCCCCTGCAGGGCGGAGTCGATCGACTTGACCACCATCTCCATGCTGGAGAAACGCTCGCGGGGGTCCTTGGCCATCATCTGTATGATTATGTTATTGATCGAATCCGGCAGGTTGGGCATGTACTCTTTAGGCGGAATAAGCGATTCGTGCTTCTGCTTGTACATCATC